>NZ_JASHHB010000003.1:0-227696 GCF_047460035.1 Streptococcus mitis
AGCTTCTCTAAGCTATAGCCTTGTTTTCTAAGTTCATAGATCTGAACTTTATCATCATAAGTTAATTTCATAATAAAAACACCCCAAAAGTTAGATTTTTTCTGTCTAACTTTTGGGGTGCAGTTCAGAACTGGCGTTTTATTTTTTAGGATTTTGATGGGTTAAGTTCAGTCCCCAAGGGACCAAATTTTCAGTTTTATTTTTGATACGAGCGATATTGTCCTTATGGCGAATGATAATCAAGCTAGCAAGAGCTAGGATAATAGCGATGAAGAGAGGGTCATAGTTGCTCAGGATAAAACCAAAAAGTGGAAAGAGTAGAACTCCGATGACAGCCGCGATAGATGCTGTGACACTAGATAGTGAAATCATACTACCAAGATAGAGGGTTCCAAAGAAAACAACTGCAAGGTAGAGACAGAAGACAGGCGCAAATCCGAAAACCACTCCAGCACTGGTTGCGACAGCCTTACCACCCTTAAATCCTGCAAAGATAGGGAAGGTATGGCCGATTACAGCTAAAAGTCCAAAGATGAGAGGCGAAACGCCTTGTAGATGAAACATAATCGGAAGAAGCGTTGCTAGGGTTCCTTTGAAAAAGTCAATGACAAAGGTTGCCATACCAGCTTTCTTACCTAAAATGCGGAAAGTATTGGTCGTTCCAGTATTTCCAGAACCGTGTTCACGCAGATTTGTCTGAAAGAAAATTTGTCCAATCCAGAGACCAGACGGAATTGAACCCAGCAGATAGGCTAGGATTAATAAAACTATTGTAATCATACTCCTATTATATCATGAAATGGAAAAGAAAGGCAGAGAATCTCTTCTGAAATTGTCACACCGGAGAAAGAAAAATTTTGCAAAATCCTTGGAAAACCTGTAGAATAGTAAAGATGAACGAATAGGAGGTTCCTTGTGTCAAAAAAGGAAATCAATATTAACAATTATAATGATGATGCCATTCAGGTGCTAGAAGGGTTGGATGCAGTTCGAAAACGTCCAGGGATGTATATCGGATCGACCGATGGTGCTGGTCTCCACCACCTAGTCTGGGAAATAGTCGATAATGCAGTCGATGAAGCCCTGTCTGGGTTTGGCGATCGTATTGATGTGACCATTAATAAAGACGGAAGTTTAACGGTTCAAGACCACGGACGTGGAATGCCAACTGGTATGCACGCGATGGGAATTCCAACTGTTGAGGTTATCTTTACCATTCTTCACGCCGGAGGGAAATTCGGTCAGGGTGGCTACAAGACATCTGGTGGTCTCCACGGGGTGGGTTCTTCCGTCGTTAACGCTCTTTCTAGTTGGTTGGAAGTTGAAATCACCCGTGATGGGGCAATCTATAAGCAACGTTTTGAAAATGGTGGAAAACCTGTCACGACCTTGAAGAAAATCGGTACAGCACCCAAGTCTAAAACAGGTACCAAGGTTACTTTTATGCCTGATGCGACGATCTTCTCTACGACAGACTTCAAGTACAATACCATCTCAGAGCGTCTTAATGAATCAGCCTTTCTCTTGAAAAATGTGACCTTGTCTTTGACCGACCAGCGAACAGATGAAGGGATTGAATTCCACTATGAGAATGGGGTGCAAGACTTCGTTTCTTATCTAAACGAAGACAAGGAAACTTTGACGCCAGTTCTTTACTTTGAAGGGGAAGACAATGGTTTCCAAGTGGAAGTGGCCCTCCAGTACAATGACGGATTTTCAGATAACATTCTATCCTTTGTCAATAACGTTCGCACCAAGGACGGTGGAACGCACGAGACAGGACTCAAGTCTGCCATTACCAAGGTTATGAATGACTATGCGCGTAAGACTGGGCTTCTCAAGGAAAAAGATAAAAACCTTGAAGGGTCAGACTATCGTGAAGGACTAGCAGCCGTTCTTTCTATCTTGGTCCCTGAAGAACACCTCCAGTTTGAAGGACAGACCAAGGATAAGCTAGGAAGCCCACTAGCTCGCCCAGTTGTGGATGGCATTGTGGCGGATAAGTTGACCTTCTTCCTTATGGAAAATGGAGAACTAGCGTCTAATCTGATTCGTAAAGCTATCAAGGCTCGTGATGCCCGTGAAGCAGCACGTAAGGCGCGTGATGAGAGCCGAAATGGCAAAAAGAATAAGAAAGACAAGGGCTTACTTTCTGGTAAATTGACCCCAGCCCAGTCTAAGAATCCTGCTAAGAATGAACTCTATCTGGTTGAGGGGGACTCTGCCGGAGGTTCTGCCAAACAAGGCCGTGACCGCAAGTTCCAGGCTATCTTACCTCTTCGTGGTAAGGTTATCAATACAGCCAAGGCCAAGATGGCGGATATCCTCAAAAATGAAGAGATCAATACCATGATTTATACCATTGGTGCGGGTGTTGGAGCAGACTTCTCCATTGAAGATGCCAACTATGATAAGATCATTATCATGACCGATGCGGATACCGACGGCGCCCATATCCAGACCTTGCTCTTGACATTTTTCTACCGCTACATGCGTCCACTAGTCGAGGCAGGTCATGTCTATATCGCCCTTCCGCCTCTTTACAAGATGTCAAAAGGAAAAGGCAAGAAAGAAGAAGTGGCCTATGCTTGGACGGACGGTGAGCTAGAAGAGCTCCGTAAACAGTTCGGTAAAGGAGCTACTCTTCAACGCTACAAAGGTCTTGGAGAGATGAATGCGGATCAACTCTGGGAAACAACTATGAACCCAGAAACGCGTACCCTTATCCGTGTCACCATTGAAGATCTGGCTCGCGCCGAACGTCGTGTCAATGTCCTTATGGGAGACAAGGTCGAACCACGACGTAAGTGGATTGAGGATAATGTCAAGTTTACGCTGGAAGAAGCGACAGTGTTTTAAGATAGTATAGGAGATATTATGGCGAGACGAAATTATTTTGATATTTTGAACCAGATGGAGTTTGATCCACAGAGAGAACTGAAAAATTTAGTGGACTTACTTAAAATGGAGAATAATTTGGGCCACGGCTATTATACAACAATAAATAGTGCCATTTCTGATAATTTCTTAGATTATCCTAATCGATCAACGTTCACCAGTTATTCACAAATGATAGAAGTTATTATTTCAAACATCTATGATACAACTGAACAACTATTTGTTTTCTCTGAGTTATTAGTCGATATATTTAATAATCTTGAGGGAAAATTTACAGAAAAAGAATGTCAGTTTATTCAAGTTATATTTGATAATATTACAAGATTCTTAGAATTATCAAATCATGAACTGATCACTTTAGAAAATGGTGACAAGATCATTGTTGAAAAGAATGTTTATGCCTCAGAAGTTTCTCAGATTATATCTGAGACAAATATACAAGATGCAATAAAGGTTTTAGAATATAATCATTTTGCAAATAAGGGAAATATTCAGCGTAAGAAAGAAATACTTATTGCTTTAGCGAACTACCTTGAACCGTTTAGGAGAGAACTAAATAATTCTGAAGAATTAAAAGATATTATGAAAGTTAATAATCAAAAGGTTATCGCGTTTGAAAAACTTTTTGAAATGTATAGTAATTTTGGTTTAAGGCACAATAATTCAAATCAATATCATCTTGATTTGGCTGATGATGAATTGGAACAATGGTACGATGACGTCTATACTTCGACTTTATTTGTTATTTTAAGCATGGATGAATCTAGAATTTTGTCGAAATTAAAAACTTTGAGAGAAGAATAGCTAAATCTTTTATAATTGATTAACTAATTTAACTTGAGAAATAGTATGCTAATATACAGGAATATCAAATAAAAAACAGGTGTTACCATGAGAACAGAATCCAAAATGTTGAATCTAATTTTACACACAGCAAAAAGTCTAAAAGTCGAGGCTGTCGCCATGTCTGGTTCACGAACTGATGCAAAAGCACTAAAAGATGAGTTTCAAGATTACGACGTGGTCTATGTTGTGGAGGATTTAGATGCCCTGACGAGTGACCTTTCTTGGTTGGACCAGTTTGGCAAACGCATTATCGAGCAAGAAGTTAGGTTGGGACATCGCCGTCTATTTCTCATGCTCTTTGAGGATGGTAACCGCATTGATTTGACTCTTTGCCCAAAAGAGCACATCAAAGAGTGGGTGGATAGTGAGGCAGGATTCACTGTTTTAGAAGATCCAGAACATTTATTTGAACCCTATTCTCAAAATCTAGAGCGTTACTGGACAAGCCCAGCTAGTGCGATAGAGTTTGAAAAAGTCTGCAATGAATTTTGGTGGGTGTCAGCCTACGTGGTCAAAGGAATCTGTCGTAAGCAAGTCATCTATGCCACTGACCATCTCTATGGTATTTGTCAGCAAGAGTTGTTAAAAGTCTTAGCTTGGCAGGTTGCAAGTAATAGGGGAGTGGTCGATATAGGCAAGAATTATAAGTATCTTTTTAACTATTTACCTACTGAGAAAGGAAAGGAATTCTCAAGTCTACTTGATTTCTCAAATAGTGACAAAATCACTCAGTCTTTGTTTGATACGATGCAACTTTTCCACCAAGAGGCTCAGTCCCTTTCTCAAAAGATGGATTATGACTACTATAAAGAAGTAGCTGAGAAGATGATTCAATACGTTGAGGAGAGACTTCTTAATTGCTGACTAATTTAAAAGATTAAACTACAGAAAGGATTGTTTGGTTTCTTACGGTAACTGAACATGGGACTAATTCCCGTAAAATACTCTTCACTGTATAAAAACTACTCTACATTCTTTGAAAGGAGTTGAACACGCCCTAAATGCTAGGTGAAAAAGATAAATTCTCTTGTGAGCTTTCTTACTTCAAGAATTTTCTATTTTCACTTGGTATTTTACGGGCTCTGTATCCTATATGAGTAACATTCAAAACATGTCCCTTGAGGACATCATGGGAGAGCGCTTTGGTCGCTACTCCAAGTACATTATTCAAGACCGGGCTTTGCCAGATATTCGTGATGGATTGAAGCCGGTTCAGCGCCGCATTCTTTATTCGATGAATAAGGATGGTAATACCTTTGACAAAAGTTACCGTAAGTCGGCCAAGTCTGTCGGGAATATCATGGGGAATTTTCACCCACACGGTGACAGTTCTATCTATGATGCTATGGTTCGTATGTCACAGGACTGGAAAAACCGTGAGATTTTGGTCGAAATGCACGGTAATAACGGTTCTATGGACGGAGATCCGCCTGCGGCTATGCGTTATACCGAGGCGCGTTTGTCTGAAATTGCTGGCTACCTTCTTCAAGATATCGAGAAAAAGACAGTTCCTTTTGCTTGGAACTTTGACGATACGGAGAAAGAGCCGACAGTCTTGCCAGCAGCCTTTCCAAACCTTTTAGTCAATGGTTCGACTGGGATTTCGGCTGGATATGCCACAGATATTCCACCCCATAATTTAGCTGAGGTCATTGATGCCACTGTTTATATGATTGACCACCCGACAGCTAAGGTGGATAAACTCATGGAATTCTTACCAGGACCAGATTTCCCTACAGGAGCTATCATCCAAGGGCGTGACGAAATCAAGAAGGCCTATGAAACTGGGAAAGGGCGCGTGGTTGTTCGTTCCAAGACTGAGATTGAAAAGCTAAAAGGTGGTAAGGAACAAATCGTTGTCACTGAGATTCCTTATGAAATCAACAAGGCCAATCTGGTCAAGAAAATCGATGAAGTCCGTGTCAATAACAAGGTAGCAGGAATCGCCGAGGTTCGTGATGAGTCTGACCGTGATGGTCTTCGTATCGCGATTGAACTCAAGAAAGACGCTAATACAGAGCTCGTTCTCAACTATCTCTTTAAATATACTGACCTGCAAATCAACTACAACTTTAATATGGTTGCGATTGATAATTTCACACCTCGTCAGGTTGGGATTGTCCCAATCTTGTCTAGTTACATCGCCCACCGTCGTGAAGTGATTTTGGCACGTTCCCGCTTTGACAAGGAAAAGGCTGAGAAACGTCTCCATATCGTCGAAGGTTTGATTCGAGTGATTTCAATCTTGGACGAAGTCATTGCCCTTATCCGAGCTTCTGAGAACAAGGCTGATGCCAAGGAAAACCTCAAGGTCAGTTATGATTTTACGGAAGAACAGGCTGAGGCTATTGTTACCTTGCAACTGTACCGTTTGACCAATACCGATGTGGTTGTCTTGCAGGAAGAAGAAGCAGAACTTCGTGAAAAGATTGCCATGCTTGCGGCTATTATCGGTGATGAGCGGACTATGTACAATCTCATGAAGAAAGAACTTCGTGAGGTTAAGAAGAAATTTGCCACTCCTCGTTTGAGTTCTTTAGAAGACACTGCGAAAGTAATCGAGATTGATACAGCTAGTCTGATCGCCGAGGAAGATACCTACGTCAGCGTGACCAAGGCAGGTTACATCAAGCGTACCAGCCCACGTTCCTTTGCGGCTTCCACTCTGGAAGAAATTGGCAAACGTGATGATGACCGTCTCATCTTTGTTCAATCTGCCAAGACCACCCAGCATCTTCTGATGTTCACGACGCTTGGAAATGTCATTTATCGACCAATCCATGAATTGGCTGATATTCGTTGGAAGGATATCGGGGAGCATTTGAGCCAAACCATCACAAACTTTGAAACTAACGAAGAAATCCTTTATGTGGAAGTCGTGGATGAGTTTGATGATGCGACAACCTACTTTGCGGTGACTCGTCTTGGTCAAATCAAACGGGTAGAACGCAAAGAATTCTCTCCATGGCGGACCTATAAATCTAAGTCTGTCAAGTATGCTAAGCTCAAAGACGATACAGACCAGATTGTAGCAGTGGCTCCGATTAAACTAGATGATGTTCTTTTGATTAGCCAAAATGGTTATGCCCTTCGTTTCAATATCGAAGAGGTTCCAGTTGTCGGTGCTAAGGCTGCAGGTGTCAAAGCTATGAACCTGAAAGCAGATGATGTTCTCCAATCGGCCTTTATCTGTAACACTTCATCCTTCTACCTCTTGACTCAGCGTGGAAGTTTGAAACGTGTTTCTATTGACGAAATTCCAGCAACTAGCCGTGCCAAACGAGGACTACAAGTCTTGCGTGAGTTGAAAAACAAACCGCATCGTGTCTTCTTAGCAGGATCAGTTGCAGAGCAAGGATTTGTTGGTGATCTCTTCAGTACAGAAGTGGAGGAGAACGACCAAACGCTGCTTGTTCAATCCAACAAAGGAACAATCTATGAAAGTCGACTACAAGACTTGAATCTGTCAGAACGCACAAGTAATGGTAGCTTCATCTCTGACACGATTTCGGATGAAGAAGTTTTTGACGCTTATCTTAAAGAAGTATTTACTGAAGCTAAATAAGTGAAATGAAGAATCAGTTCTCAGAGCTGGTTCTTTTTATTGAAGAAATTTTCTGAAAATTACAAAATATACTTGCTATTTTAGAAAAATAGTGTAGAATAAAAGAAATAGGTTTTTAGAATAAGGAGTGGAATATGACAGTAACGATTGATTGGGAAAATCTCGGTTTTTCCTATATGAAATTACCTTATCGCTATATTGCTCATTTTAAAAATGGACAATGGAATCAAGGAGAACTTACAGAAGATGCAACCTTGCATATTTCAGAGTCTTCTCCAAGTCTTCACTATGGACAACAAGCCTTTGAAGGTTTAAAAGCTTATCGTACTAAGGATGGCAGTATTCAACTTTTCCGTCCTGAGGAAAATGCCAAACGTCTGCAACGTACATGTGACCGTCTCTTGATGCCGCAAGTTCCGACAGACATGTTTGTAGAAGCTTGTAAGGCAGTTGTTCGTGCGAATGAAGAATATGTACCTCCATACGGAACAGGTGGAACCTTATATCTTCGCCCTCTTTTGATTGGTGTCGGAGATATTATTGGGGTTAAACCAGCAGAGGAGTATATTTTCACCATCTTTGCCATGCCAGTTGGTAATTACTTTAAAGGCGGTTTGGTTCCAACCAACTTCTTGATTCAGGATGAATACGATCGTGCCGCTCCAAATGGTACAGGTGCGGCTAAGGTTGGTGGAAACTATGCTGCAAGTCTCTTGCCAGGGAAATTGGCCAAGTCACGTCGTTTCTCAGATGTTATTTACCTAGACCCATCGACACATACAAAGATTGAAGAAGTCGGTTCAGCTAATTTCTTTGGAATCACAGCTGATAATGAATTTGTAACACCATTGAGTCCTTCTATCTTGCCATCTATTACCAAGTATTCTTTGCTTTATTTGGCAGAACATCGTTTGGGCTTAACTCCTATTGAGGGGGATGTCCCAATTGATAACCTTGACCGTTTTGTAGAGGCAGGTGCCTGTGGTACAGCAGCGGTTATTTCTCCAATTGGTGGTATTCAACATAGTGATGATTTCCATGTTTTCTATAGTGAAACAGAAGTAGGTCCTGTGACTCGTAAACTCTATGATGAATTGACAGGTATTCAGTTTGGTGATATTGAAGCGCCAGAAGGTTGGATTGTAAAAGTAGATTAAAATTAACTAAAGGAGATTTTTATGAAATCGAAAAAATGGCTCTTAACAGCAGGAGTGGTCCTGAGCACAACAGCTCTTTTAGTGGCTTGTGGAAAAGCTGATAAAGAAGCAGATGCACCGACAACATTTTCATATGTCTATGCAGTAGATCCAGCATCTTTGGATTATAGTATAGCGACTCGTACATCTACAACAGATGTCATCGGGAATGTGGTGGATGGTTTGATGGAAAATGACCAGTACGGGAATGTTATTCCTTCCTTGGCTGAAGATTGGTCTGTCTCAAAAGATGGTTTGACTTATACCTATAAACTTCGTAAAGGAGTTAAATGGTACACTTCAGAAGGCGAAGAATACGCAGAAGTAACAGCCCATGACTTTGTGACAGGACTAAAACACGTAGCTGACGGCAAGTCAGACGGTGTCTCTCTCATCCAAAATTCAATCAAGGGCTTGGATGCCTACATGACTGGTGAGACCAATGATTTCTCTACAGTTGGTGTCAAGGCCTTGGACGATTACACAGTTGAATATACCCTAAACAAACCAGAAAGTTTCTGGAACTCTAAAGTCACCACAGCAACGATGTTGCCTGTAAATGAAGAGTTTTTGAAGGCATCAGGTAAAGATTATGGAGCAGTTACTCCAGCAGGGATTCTTTACAATGGTCCTTATATCTTGAAGACCTTGACTTCTAAATCGTTGATCGAATACGAGAAAAATCCAAACTACTGGGATAAAGAAAAGGTAAAAATTGAAAAGGTCAAATTGACTTACTACGATGGTTCTGATCAGGAATCGTTGATTCGTAGCTTCTCTTCAGGTGCCTATACGACAGCCCGTCTCTTCCCAAGTAGCTCAAACTTTGCTTCAACTTTGGAACAATACGGAGATAAAATCACTTATAGCCCACAGGACTCAAGTAGTTATTACTTCACCTTTAACGTAAATCGTCAATCATATAATAAAACTGCGAAAACAAGTGAAGAGCAAAAGACTTCTACTAAAGAAGCTATGCTTAATAAGGACTTCCGTCAGGCTATCAACTTTGCCTTCAACCGCCATTCTTATGCTGCCCAGCTAAATGGTGAAGACGGTGCGGACAAGATTATTCGTAACAGCCTCGTTCCTGACAACTTTGTACAAGCAGGTGGTAAAAACTTTGGTCAAATCGCTCAAGCAGAGTTGGTGAACTATGGTGACCAATGGAAAGATGTTGAGCTAGTTGACGGTAAGGATTCTATCTACAATCCTGACAAGGCTAAAGCTGCTTTCGAAAAAGCTAAGAAAGACTTGGAATCTAAAGGGGTAACATTCCCAATTCACTTGGATGTCCCAGTTGAACAAACAGATACCATCGCCGTTCAACAAAGCAACTCTTTCAAACAGTCTATTGAATCAACTCTTGGTGCTGAAAATGTTGTTATCGACGTTCTTCAAATGACAGATAATGAAAAGGAAACAATCACTTCTCAAGCGCGTGTTCCTTCTCAAAAAGATTATGATTTGAACAGTACAGGATGGGCTCCAAGCTATCAAGACCCAGCATCTTACTTGAATATCATGGATCCTAAATCAGGTTCTGCTATGAAACACCTTGGTATTACTAAAGGGAAAGATAAGGATGTTGTAGCTAAACTTGGTTTGGACCAATATAAGAAATTATTGGATGATGCAGATTCAGAAACTACAAATCTTGAAGAACGCTATGAAAAATATGCCAAGGCTCAAGCTTGGTTGACAGATAGTTCATTATTGATGCCAACAGCCTCATCTGGTGGTTCTCCAGTTGTAAGTAATGTCGTGCCATTCTCAAAACCATACTCACAAGTTGGTATTAAGGGTGACCCATATATCTTTAAAGGAATGAAATTGCAAAAAGATATTGTTACAACAAAAGAATATGAAGAAGCACTGAAAAAATGGCAAAAAGAAAAATTGGAATCAAATGGTAAGTACCAAAAAGAACTAGAAAAACATATTAAATAAAGCAGAAAACTTTATATCAGACAAGCCTGGTATAGAGTTTTTTCTTGCTAGTTTTAGGATTTTCTTGTAAAATAGAAAAAGTGAAGAGAGGTATGAAATGAGCAAGAAAGATAAAAAAATTGAAATTCAAGTAGCAGATGCTAAAGTTAATGTTGGTAAAGACAGTTTTGAAGGTTATACATTGACTATCGGTAAAAAAGTTATCGGAGAAATTGCCGAATTAGACGGACAATTTGCCATCATAAAGAATGGGAATGTCGATAGTTTTTATAAAAAATTGGAAAAAGCTGTGGAAATTTTGATTGAAAATTATAATTTAGCAAAATAAGTCTTGTTTTTTTGAAATTTTCATGATATAATAGTCCATGTTGATTGTAGGAGAGATAGCGAAGAGGCTAAACGCGGCGGACTGTAAATCCGCTCCTTCGGGTTCGGGGGTTCGAATCCCTCTCTCTCCATTTCATCAATGGGGTATAGCCAAGCGGTAAGGCAAGGGACTTTGACTCCCTCATGCGTTGGTTCGAATCCAGCTACCCCAGTTCTTAGGTAATGATCAAGATAAAAAGAAAAATATCTTAGGGTATTTTATTTTTATAATTGAAAGACGTGAACGATATGAACATGTCCTTGCGGGTGCTTAGGAAAAAAATTATAAGTATGTCAAGTTTAAGAAAAACTTGATTGTTGGAGGATTTTTTAGATGAACGAATTTGAAGATTTGCTAAATAGCGTTAGCCAAGTTGAGACTGGTGATGTTGTTAGTGCTGAAGTATTGACAGTTGATGCGACTCAAGCTAACGTTGCAATCTCTGGAACTGGTGTTGAAGGTGTCTTGACTCTTCGCGAATTGACAAACGATCGCGATGCAGATATCAATGACTTTGTTAAAGTAGGAGAAGTATTGGATGTTCTTGTACTTCGTCAAGTAGTTGGTAAAGATACTGATACAGTTACATACCTTGTATCTAAAAAACGCCTTGAAGCTCGCAAAGCATGGGACAAACTTGTTGGTCGCGAAGAAGAAGTTGTTACTGTTAAAGGAACTCGTGCCGTTAAAGGTGGACTTTCAGTAGAATTTGAAGGTGTTCGTGGATTTATCCCAGCTTCAATGTTGGATACTCGTTTCGTACGTAACACTGAGCGTTTTGTAGGTCAAGAATTTGATGCTAAAATCAAAGAAGTTGACGCTAAAGAAAACCGCTTCATCCTTTCACGTCGTGAAGTTGTTGAAGCAGCTACAGCAGCAGCTCGTGCTGAAGTATTCGGTAAATTGGCTGTTGGTGATGTAGTAACTGGTAAAGTTGCACGTATCACAAGCTTCGGTGCTTTCATCGACCTTGGTGGTGTTGACGGATTGGTTCACTTGACTGAATTGTCACATGAACGTAACGTATCACCAAAATCAGTTGTAACTGTTGGTGAAGAAATTGAAGTGAAAATCCTTGATCTTAACGAAGAAGAAGGACGTGTATCACTTTCACTTAAAGCAACAACACCTGGACCATGGGATGGCGTTGAGCAAAAATTGGCTAAAGGTGATGTAGTTGAAGGAACAGTTAAACGTTTGACTGACTTCGGTGCATTTGTTGAAGTATTGCCAGGTATCGATGGACTTGTTCACGTATCACAAATTTCACACAAACGTATTGAAAATCCAAAAGAAGCTCTTAAAGTTGGTCAAGAAGTTCAAGTTAAAGTTCTTGAAGTTAACGCAGATGCAGAGCGCGTATCACTTTCTATCAAAGCTCTTGAAGAGCGTCCAGCTCAAGAAGAAGGACAAAAAGAAGAAAAACGTGCTGCTCGTCCACGTCGTCCAAAACGTCAAGAAAAACGTGATTTCGAACTTCCAGAAACACAAACAGGATTCTCAATGGCTGACTTGTTCGGTGATATCGAACTTTAATCTAATTGAAAATTCACAAAATCCTTTGTTTTCTAAACAAGGGATTTTTCTTTTGTCTGTAAGCCTTTTTTGATATAATAGTTCTATGTTAGAATCAGAAAAACAATCACGTTATCAAATGTTAAATGAAGAACTCTCTTTTTTATTGGAAGGCGAGACCAATGTTTTGGCTAATCTTTCCAACGCCAGTGCTCTTCTAAAATCACGCTTTCCTAATACCGTATTTGCAGGCTTTTATCTGTTCGATGGAAAGGAATTGATTTTAGGTCCTTTCCAAGGCGGTGTTTCCTGCATCCGTATTGCACTTGGAAAAGGTGTTTGTGGTGAGGCAGCCCACTTTCAGGAGACTGTTCTGGTTGGTAATGTAACAACTTATCCCAACTATATTTCTTGTGATAGTCGAGCTAAAAGTGAAATTGTTGTTCCGATGGTTAAGAATGGTCAATTGCTCGGGGTTCTGGATCTGGATTCTTCAGAGATTGATGATTATGATGCTATGGATCGAGATTATTTGGAACAATTTGTCGCTATTTTGCTTGAAAAGACAGAATGGGACTTTACAATGTTTGGGGAGAAAGCCTAATGTATCAAGCACTTTATCGAAAATATAGAAGTCAAAACTTCTCCCAGTTGGTTGGACAGGAAGTTGTGGCTAAGACTCTTAAACAAGCGGTGGAGCAAGAGAAAATAAGTCATGCTTATCTTTTTTCTGGTCCTCGTGGAACGGGAAAAACCAGTGTGGCTAAGATCTTTGCAAAGGCTATGAACTGTCCTAATCAAGTGGGTGGTGAACCATGTAATAACTGTTATATTTGTCAAGCAGTGACGGACGGTAGTTTAGAAGATGTCATTGAAATGGATGCAGCCTCTAATAATGGGGTTGATGAAATTCGTGAAATCCGTGATAAATCAACCTACGCCCCTAGCCTTGCCCGCTACAAGGTCTATATCATAGACGAGGTTCACATGTTGTCTACAGGGGCTTTTAATGCTCTTCTAAAGACGCTGGAAGAGCCAACACAGAATGTGGTCTTTATTTTAGCTACTACTGAATTGCACAAGATTCCTGCCACTATTCTATCCCGTGTCCAACGTTTTGAGTTTAAATCAATTAAGACACAGGATATTAAGGAACATATCCACTATATCTTAGAAAAAGAAAATATCAGTTCTGAACCAGAGGCTGTGGAAATCATTGCTAGACGAGCTGAAGGTGGGATGCGGGACGCCTTGTCTATTTTGGATCAAGCCCTAAGTTTGACACAGGGAAATGAGTTGACGACCGCCATCTCTGAAGAAATTACAGGAACCATTAGCCTATCAGCCTTGGATGATTATGTGGCCGCCTTGTCTCAACAGGATGTTCCCAAAGCCTTAGCTTGCTTAAATCTTCTCTTTGACAATGGAAAGAGTATGACTCGTTTTGTGACCGACCTTTTGCACTATTTAAGAGACTTGTTAATTGTCCAAACAGGGGGAGAAAATACTCATCATAGTCCAGTCTTTGTAGAAAATTTGACACTTCCTCAAGAAAATCTGTTTGAAATGATTCGCTTGGCGACAGTCAGTTTAGCAGATATTAAGTCTAGTTTGCAGCCTAAGATTTATGCTGAGATGATGACTATCCGTTTGGCAGAGATTAAGCCTGAACCAGCTCTTTCTGGGGCAGTTGAACATGAAATTTCTGCATTGAGACAGGAAGTTGCCCGTCTCAAACATGAACTCGCAAATGTGGGCACTGTACCAAAACCAACTAGTCCAGTACCTACCCGTCCAGCAGCGAGCAAGACCGTCTATCGTGTTGATCGCAATAAGGTTCAATTGATCCTACAAGAGGCCGTTGAAAATCCTGATTTAGCACGTCAGAATCTGATTCGCTTGCAGAATGCCTGGGGAGAGGTGATTGAAAGTCTAGGTGGGCCTGATAAGGCTTTGCTAGTTGGTTCTCAACCGGTTGCAGCCAATGAACACCATGCTATTCTTGCTTTTGAGTCTAACTTCAATGCTGGTCAGACCATGAAACGGGACAATCTTAACACCATGTTTGGTAACATCCTCAGTCAGGCAGCGGGTTTTTCACCCGAAATTTTAGCTATTTCCATGGAGGAATGGAAAGAAGTTCGCGCAGACTTTTCAGCCAAAGCCAAATCTTCTCAAACTGAAAAAGAAGCAGAAGAAAGCCTGATTCCAGAAGGATTTGAATTTTTGGCTGATAAAGTGAAGGTAGAGGAAGACTAAAGAAAGATTTCATGATACAATAAGTTTATGAATAGACAACAATTTATTATCATTGCGCTGTTTACAGCTGCTGAGACCTATTTTTTCAATGAAGCCTGGATGACTGGTCGCTATATTATGGCAGCCTTTTGGGCCATTTTACTCTTCAGAAATTTCCGAGTTAGTTACTTGATGGGCAAGATTGTAGATGTCATTGACCAGCACTTGAAAGGAAAAGACTAGTCCTCAGCTTCTAGACAAAATCAAAGCCTTTTAGGCTTTTTTTTGTTATACTATAAAAGTATATTTATTGACCTTTTACCGTATTTTCTAGGGAAATCAAGTATGTTTCCAGTAAGAACTGTAAAGGTTTTGAAAAAGAAAGGAACTATCATGTCAGTATTAGAGATCAAAGATCTTCACGTTGAGATTGAAGGAAAAGAAATTTTAAAAGGGGTTAATCTGACCCTGAAAACAGGAGAAATCGCCGCTATCATGGGACCAAATGGTACTGGTAAATCGACTCTTTCTGCCGCTATCATGGGAAATCCAAACTATGAAGTTACCAAAGGTGAAGTCTTGTTTGATGGCGTAAACATCCTTGAGTTGGAAGTGGACGAGCGTGCGCGTATGGGACTTTTCCTTGCTATGCAATACCCATCAGAAATTCCTGGTATTACTAACGCTGAGTTTCTTCGTGCAGCCATGAATGCTGGTAAAGAAGATGATGAAAAGATTTCAGTTCGCGAGTTCATCACTAAGCTAGATGAAAAAATGGAATTGCTCAACATGAAAGAAGAAATGGCTGAGCGTTACCTCAACGAAGGTTTCTCTGGTGGTGAGAAAAAACGTAATGAGATTCTTCAACTTTTGATGTTGGAACCAACTTTTGCCCTTTTGGATGAGATTGACTCTGGTCTTGATATTGACGCCCTTAAAGTGGTGTCTAAAGGTGTGAATGCCATGCGTGGTGAAGGCTTTGGTGCTATGATTATCACTCACTACCAACGTCTTTTGAACTACATCACACCAGACGTGGTACACGTCATGATGGAAGGGCG
The DNA here is from genome assembly GCF_047460035.1 of Streptococcus mitis. GTDB lineage: Bacteria > Bacillota > Bacilli > Lactobacillales > Streptococcaceae > Streptococcus > Streptococcus mitis_DW. Next base: position 15,637 of record NZ_JASHHB010000003.1, read on the forward strand.
TGTTGTCCTTTCTGGTGGCCCAGAATTGGCTGCGCGTTTGGAGCGTGAAGGATACGCAAAACTAGCTGAAGAACTTGGCTACGACTACAAGGAAGAATTGTAATTCCCTCGTATCTTTTAGGAGAAGTAAATGACTAAAGAAAATATTAAACTTTTTTCAGAAATGCACGCTGAACCAAGCTGGTTGGCTGACCTCCGTCAAAAAGCTTTTGATAAGATTGAGAGCCTAGAATTACCAGTTATTGAGCGTGTCAAATTTCACCGTTGGAATCTAGGTGATGGAACGATTACAGAAAGTGAACCATCAGCAAATGTTCCAGACTTCACAGCTTTAGATAACCACTTGAAGTTGGTGCAAGTAGGAACTCAAACTGTTTTTGAGCAAACTCCAGTTGAGTTAGCTGAACAAGGGGTAGTCTTTACAGACTTCCACTCAGCTTTAGAAGAAATTCCAGAACTTGTAGAGGAATTCTTCATGTCATCTGTTAAGTATGACGATGACAAGTTAGCAGCCTACCATACAGCTTATTTCAATGGTGGTGCTGTTCTCTACATCCCTGATAACGTTGAGATTGCAGAGCCAATCGAAGGGATTTTCTACCAAGACAGCGATAGTGATGTGCCGTTTAACAAGCATATTATGATTATCGCTGGTAAGAACAGTAAGATTAGTTATCTGGAGCGTTTAGAGTCACGTGGTGGAGGTAGTGCTAAGGCAACTGCAAATATCACAGTTGAAGTGATTGCACGTTCTGGTGCGCAAGTCAAGTTTGCTGCGATTGACCGTCTAGGTGAAAACGTCACTGCTTACATTAGCCGTCGTGGTAAATTAGGCAACGATGCAAGCATTGACTGGGCAATCGGTGTCATGAACGAAGGGAACGTCGTTGCGGACTTTGATAGCGACTTGATTGGTAACGGTAGCCATGCTGACCTGAAAGTTGTAGCTCTTTCAAGTGGCCGTCAGGTACAAGGGATTGATACCCGAGTAACTAACTATGGTTGCAACTCAATCGGGAATATCCTTCAACATGGGGTTATTCTTGAAAAAGCAACCTTGACCTTCAATGGTATTGGCCACATTATCAAGGGTGCCAAGGGAGCAGATGCCCAACAAGAGAGCCGTGTTCTTATGCTGTCAGACCAAGCGCGTTCAGATGCCAATCCAATTCTTTTGATTGATGAAAATGATGTTACTGCAGGACACGCGGCTTCTATCGGTCAGGTAGATCCAGAAGACATGTACTACCTCATGAGCCGTGGTTTGGATAAGGCAACTGCAGAACGCTTGGTTGTTCGTGGTTTCCTTGGATCCGTCATCGTTGAGATTCCAGTCAAGGAAGTTCGTGATGAAATGATTGCAACGATCGAAGAAAAATTGTCAAAACGCTAAGGGGTAGCCTATGTTAGATGTAGAAGCGATTCGCAAGGATTTTCCAATTTTAGACCAGATTGTTAATGATGAACCATTGGTTTATTTGGACAATGCTGCGACGACACAAAAACCACTAGCAGTTCTGGAGACGATTAACCGCTACTATGAGCAGGACAATGCCAATGTTCACCGTGGGGTTCATACCTTGGCTGAACGAGCAACAGCATCTTATGAAGCAGCTCGTGAAACCATTCGTAAGTTTATCAATGCAGGCTCAATAAAGGAAGTTCTCTTCACTAGAGGAACGACGACCAGTCTGAACTGGGTAGCGCGCTTTGCTGAGGAAGTCTTGACTGAGGGAGACCAGGTCTTGATTTCCGTCATGGAACACCATTCCAATATCATTCCATGGCAGGAAGCCTGCCGTAAGACTGGGGCAGAGCTTGTCTATGTCTATCTCAAGGACGGAGCTCTGGATATGGATGATTTGCGAGCTAAATTGACTGATAGAGTCAAGTTTGTTTCCCTAGCTCACGCCTCAAATGTTCTGGGTGTAGTCAATCCGATTAAAGAAATCACGCAAATGGCCCACCAAGTTGGAGCCATCATGGTGGTGGATGGTGCTCAATCTACGCCTCATATGAAGATCGATGTCCAGGACTTGGATGTGGACTTCTTTGCCTTTTCAGGTCACAAGATGGCTGGTCCGACTGGTATCGGTGTTCTTTATGGCAAAGAAAAGTATCTGGAGCAAATGTCACCAGTTGAATTTGGCGGTGAGATGATTGATTTCGTCTATGAGCAATCTGCTAGCTGGAAGGAGTTGCCTTGGAAATTTGAGGCTGGAACACCAAATATGGCAGGTGCTATCGGACTAGCTGCAGCAGTGGATTATCTGGAAAAGATTGGTATGGATACCATTGAAGCTCATGAGCAGGAATTAATCTCGTATGTCTATCCAAAATTGCAGGCGATAGAAGGATTGACCATTTATGGTTCGCAGGACTTGTCTCAACGTTCAGGTGTCATTGCCTTTAACCTTGGGAATCTTCATCCTCACGACCTTGCTACAGCTCTGGATTATGAAGGTGTGGCAGTTCGAGCAGGTCACCATTGTGCGCAACCTTTGCTCCAGTATTTGGATGTCCCAGCAACAGCTCGCGCAAGTTTTTATATTTACAATACCAAGGCAGATTGCGACAAGCTAGTCGATGCCTTACAAAAGACAAAGGAGTTTTTCAATGGCACTTTCTAAACTAGATAGCCTTTATATGGCAGTGGTAGCAGACCATTCGAAAAATCCACATCATCAAGGGAAGTTAGAAGACGCTGAACAAATCAGTCTCAATAATCCGACCTGTGGAGATGTCATCAATCTCTCTGTCAAGTTTGATGCAGAAGACCGCTTGGAGGATATCGCTTTTCTAAACTCAGGTTGCACCATCTCGACTGCCTCTGCAAGCATGATGACAGATGCCGTTTTAGGAAAAACCAAACAAGAAATATTAGAACTTGCGACCATTTTTTCTGAAATGGTTCAAGGGCAAAAAGATGAACGTCAAGACAAACTTGGCGATGCAGCCTTCTTGTCAGGTGTTGCCAAATTCCCTCAACGAATTAAGTGTGCAACCCTAGCTTGGAATGCCCTGAAGAAAACAATTGAAAATCAAGAAAAACAGTAAGACAAGCTTCTTATGTCTTATGAATCAGTAAAACTGAAGAATGAAAGAAAGGATATTATGGCTGAAGAAAGAGTAGAACCAAAACCAATTGATCTTGGTGAATATAAATTTGGTTTCCATGATGATGTAGAGCCTGTCCTATCGACAGGAAAAGGATTAAACGAAGATGTCATTCGCGAATTATCGGCTGCTAAGGGAGAACCTGAGTGGATGTTAGAATTCCGTTTGAAGTCTTATGAAACCTTTAAAAAAATGCCCATGCAAACATGGGGAGCAGACTTATCAGAGATTGACTTTGATGACTTGATCTACTACCAAAAACCATCTGATAAACCTGCTCGCTCTTGGGATGAAGTTCCTGAAAAAATTAAAGAAACCTTTGAGCGTATCGGGATTCCTGAAGCTGAGCGTGCTTATCTAGCTGGTGCCTCTGCTCAGTATGAGTCAGAAGTGGTTTACCACAACATGAAGGAAGAGTTCCAGAAATTGGGGATTATCTTTACAGATACAGATTCTGCCCTCAAGGAATACCCAGACTTGTTTAAACAATACTTTGCCAAGTTGGTACCGCCGACAGATAACAAGTTGGCTGCCCTCAACTCAGCAGTATGGTCAGGTGGAACATTTATCTACGTACCAAAAGGTGTTAAGGTAGATATTCCGCTTCAAACTTACTTCCGTATCAACAACGAAAATACAGGTCAGTTCGAACGTACCTTGATTATCGTTGACGAGGGAGCGAGTGTTCACTACGTAGAAGGATGTACGGCACCAACTTATTCAAGCAACAGCTTGCATGCGGCCATCGTAGAAATCTTCGCCTTGGACGGAGCTTATATGCGTTATACGACTATTCAAAACTGGTCTGATAACGTTTATAACTTGGTAACAAAACGTGCTAAGGCTCAAAAGGATGCCACTGTTGAGTGGATCGATGGAAACTTGGGTGCCAAAACAACCATGAAATATCCATCCGTTTACCTAGATGGAGAAGGGGCGCGTGGTACTATGCTCTCTATCGCCTTTGCTAATGCAGGACAACACCAAGACACTGGTGCTAAGATGATCCACAATGCTCCACATACAAGTTCGTCTATCGTGTCTAAATCCATCGCTAAAGGCGGAGGAAAGGTGGACTACCGTGGACAAGTAACCTTTAACAAAAACTCTAAGAAATCTGTTTCTCACATCGAGTGTGACACCATTATCATGGATGACTTATCAGCATCAGATACTATTCCATTTAATGAAATTCATAACTCGCAAGTTGCTTTGGAACACGAAGCTAAGGTTTCTAAGATTTCAGAAGAACAACTCTATTACCTCATGAGCCGTGGCTTGTCAGAATCTGAGGCAACAGAGATGATTGTTATGGGATTTGTAGAACCCTTCACAAAAGAACTTCCAATGGAATATGCAGTTGAGCTGAACCGCTTGATTAGCTATGAGATGGAAGGATCAGTTGGGTAAAATTTGTTTTTATATTTACCCATAATCAAGGATTTTGAAGATGAACTTGTAACAAAAAATCGCGGTTTAAAATCGCGATTTTTTATAATTTTTCGTTGATGAAGCGGATAAACTGATTCCACCAAACTTTTAAGAAGAAGGCTTTTTCAACTTTCTTTTCTGCTACCATTTCAAAACTAGGACGTTCTGTGGTGATGTAACCTTGACCAATCAAGTCCTTGTCTTCATAAGTCAAATGTCCAACCACAGTTCCGGCTTCAAGTGGTGCTGGTATTGCCTTAGAATCAGGTGTGAATTGAATAGTTTGGGACGATTGTCCCCCAACACGTTCAATAAGAGTGATATCATCTTTGGCAACGGCAGTGACCGCATCTTCTTTTCCATCTTGTACAGGAGCTTTACTATCTTGGTAGGCATCGCCTTTTTGAACGATTTTACGAAGCGTGAATGTAGAAGAGATATAATCCATTAGTGACGATGTAGCTGTGAAGCGAGCGTAAGGATTATTGTCTTGATGGTCTGCGTTCAAAACAACTGTGATAACCCTCATCCCTTTTTCGACTGTAGTACCAACAAAAGACTCTCCAGCCTTATCTGTTGTTCCTGTCTTAAGGCCATCAAAACCACCGCGATAAGCAGGCATACCTTCTAACATGTAGTTGGTAGAAGTGATTGTCATTCCAGCAAAAGTAGAAGAAGGTTTTTTCGTGATTTCCAAGACTTGTGGGTATTTTTTGATGAGATTGCGAGCAACGATAGCGACATCATAAGCACTGAGCTTGTTTTCATCATCTTTTTTAGATCCTGGGTAAATGTTATCCCCTAAAGTCTCATTGTTAAGACCCGTCGTATTGACAACAGTGGCATCCTGAATGCCCCATTCCAAGAGCTTTGCCCTCATCATATCGACGAAATCTTTTTCTGAGCCAGCAATTTTTTCAGCTAACGCAATAGCTGCACTGTTAGCACTGGATACTAGGGTTGCTTCCAGTAGTTGTTCGACGGTATAATTACGAGCCTCCATAGGAACGTTACTCGCTTCAGAATTTGTCGTTAATTTGTATGGATAATCAGAGATATCTACCGGAGTTGATAGTGTAATACTACCGTTTTCCAAGGCTTCATAGACAAGATAAACAGTAATCAATTTTGTGATTGAAGCAATTTCAACTGGCTGGGTTGCATCTTTCTCATAGAGAATTTTACCGGTATTTGCCTCAACAGCAATTGCATGTTTAGCAGCAATATTAAAATCTTGAGCATCAACAGTAGATGCTGCCCCAATAACGGAAAGGCTTAGGAGAGTTAAAATTATTTTTTTCATAGTAAGTTTATTCTATCATAAAGAAAAAAATATTCCCAGTTTCATGATATAAGAAAGAAGCTTTTTTGAAAGTGTGGTAAAATAGATGAATGGAGGTACTTCATGTTTCGTAAGAATAAATTATTTTTTTGGACCAGTGAGATTTTACTATTAACCATCATCTTTTATTTATGGAGACAGATGGGTGGGATTATAACGCCTTTTGTAAGTGTCGCAAACACTATAATGATTCCCTTTCTTTTAGGTGGTTTTTTATATTATTTGACCAATCCTATTGTAAATTTTTTACAAAAGTATTTCAAAATTAACCGTATCATTGGTATTCTACTAACCTTGTGCGCCTTGGTTTGTGGGCTAGTTATTGGGGTCGTCTATCTCTTACCGATTTTGATTAATCAGCTGACAAGTTTGATTGCTACAAGTCAGACAATCTACAGTCGTCTGCAAGATTTGATTATCGATTTATCCACTTATCCAGCCTTTCAAAATTTAGATATTCAAGCGACTATTCAACAGTTAAATCTCTCTTATGTAGATATTCTACAGAATATCCTAAATAGTGTAACGAATAGTGTTGGAAGTGTCTTATCTGCGCTCTTTAGTACTGTTTTGATTATTATCATGACACCTGTATTTTTAATTTATTTTTTGTTAGATGGCCACAAATTCTTGCCGATGCTTGAGCGTACTGTTTTAAAGCGAGATAAGTTGCATATTACAGGTCTTTTAAAAAATTTGAATACTACAATTGCTCGATATATTAGTGGAGTTGCTATTGATGCGATTATTATTGGTTGTTTGGCCTTTATCGGATATAGCGTGATTGGTTTGAAATACGCTTTGGTCTTTGCCATCTTTTCAGGATTGGCCAATCTCATTCCTTATGTTGGACCAAGTATTGGTTTGATTCCGATGATTATCGCCAATGTCTTTACTGATCCTCATAGAATGCTGATTGCAGTTATTTATATGTTGATTATTCAACAAGTGGATGGAAATATTCTCTACCCTCGTATCGTAGGTGGTGTGATGAAAGTCCATCCAATTACGATTTTAGTATTGCTTTTGTTATCAAGTAATATCTATGGTGTCATTGGTATGATTGTCGCAGTACCAACCTATTCTATCTTAAAAGAAATTTCTAAGTTTTTATCACGTTTGTATGAAAATCATAAAATAATGAAAGAACGAGAAAGACAATTAGCTAAGTAAAAGTCAGGAAATTCCTGATTTTTCTTTTTCATTAAAGAAGTGATAGGAGTAGAAATACCATTTAGATTAGCAGATTAAGAATAATTCACAAAAACTTTGTAAAACACTTGCAATTTAGCTGAAATTTGATAAAATAGTAAGGAAAGTTAGACTGTATTGCCTACTGTCTATCTATAAAATATATTTTATTGGAGGCTTTTACTCAAATGGCAAAAGAAAAATACGATCGTAGTAAACCACACGTTAACATTGGTACTATCGGACACGTTGACCACGGTAAAACTACTTTGACAGCAGCTATCACAACTGTTTTGGCACGTCGCTTGCCTTCAGCTGTTAACCAACCTAAAGACTATGCGTCTATCGATGCTGCTCCAGAAGAACGCGAACGCGGTATCACAATCAACACTGCACACGTTGAGTACGAAACTGAAAAACGTCACTACGCTCACATCGACGCTCCAGGACACGCGGACTACGTTAAAAACATGATCACTGGTGCCGCTCAAATGGACGGAGCTATCCTTGTAGTAGCTTCAACTGACGGACCAATGCCACAAACTCGTGAGCACATCCTTCTTTCACGTCAGGTTGGTGTTAAACACCTTATCGTCTTCATGAACAAAGTTGACTTGGTTGACGACGAAGAATTGCTTGAATTGGTTGAAATGGAAATCCGTGACCTATTGTCAGAATACGACTTCCCAGGTGACGATCTTCCAGTTATCCAAGGTTCAGCTCTTAAAGCCCTTGAAGGTGACACTAAATACGAAGACATCGTTATGGAATTGATGAACACAGTTGATGAGTACATCCCAGAACCAGAACGTGACACTGACAAACCATTGCTTCTTCCAGTCGAAGACGTATTCTCAATCACTGGACGTGGTACAGTTGCTTCAGGACGTATCGACCGTGGTATCGTTAAAGTCAACGACGAAATCGAAATCGTTGGTATCAAAGAAGAAACTCAAAAAGCAGTTGTTACTGGTGTTGAAATGTTCCGTAAACAACTTGACGAAGGTCTTGCCGGAGATAACGTAGGTGTCCTTCTTCGTGGTGTTCAACGTGACGAAATCGAACGTGGACAAGTTATCGCTAAACCAGGTTCAATCAACCCACACACTAAATTCAAAGGTGAAGTTTACATCCTTACTAAAGAAGAAGGTGGACGTCACACTCCATTCTTCAACAACTACCGTCCACAATTCTACTTCCGTACTACTGACGTTACAGGTTCAATCGAACTTCCAGCAGGTACTGAAATGGTAATGCCTGGTGATAACGTGACAATCGACGTTGAGTTGATCCACCCAATCGCCGTAGAACAAGGTACTACATTCTCTATCCGTGAGGGTGGACGTACTGTTGGTTCAGGTATGGTTACAGAAATCGAAGCTTAATTCGATTTAGTTCCCAGAAGAACAATTATTTAAGTCAGACACTAAAAGAATCTTGCATTGCAAGGTTCTTTTTTTCGGATATTGAACTAAAATTGAAGAATTGTTTACATAAAAAAGCTCTATACACTTGATGGGCATAGAGCAAACGGGGCTTTATTTGATATAGAGTTCTTGATTTTTTAGGACAATTTCTCGTACACTTGCAAACTTCTTAAGTTTTTTAAGTTCTTCTTGATGAGTGACGAGAGTGATAACATAACCTTCCTTGCCCATACGGCCAGTACGGCCAGCACGGTGAGTGTAGGTTTCAATATCTCTAGGAACATCAAAGTTTACGACACATTCTAGGCTATCGATATCAATTCCACGTGCCAGAAGGTCAGTTGCAAGAAGCAGAGTTAGTTGCTTGTCCTTGAATTTCTCTAAAATGACTTTTCTGAACTTGACGTTGACATCACTAGCTAGAGAAACAGCTAGGATATCACGATACTGTAATTTTTCCTCTGCACTTCCAAGGTCTGATAGGCTGTTAAAAAAGACCAGACCGCGGAAATCTTCTACATGAGCCAGTTTTCGTAGCATATCCACTCGGTGACGTTGATCTACCTGCATGTAGAAGTGCTGGATGTTGTCCAATTTTTGGTCAGAGAGATCAATGGTACGTGTGTTAGGCGCAATCTTCTTTTGGTCAAATTTGGTTGTCGCACTCATATAGACAAGTTGGTGGTCACGAGGTGCGTAGTGAGTAATTTTCTCGACAAAGTGTATCTGAGAATCATCGAGCAATTGGTCAAATTCATCTAGGATGATGGTTTCCACATTCATCATCTTGATTTTTTTCAATTTAATTAGTTCAAAGATACGGCCAGGAGTTCCAATCAGAATTTCTGGTCCTTTTTTTAGGCGTTCAATCTGGCGTTTCTGACTCGAACCTGATAAGAAGAGTTGGGCAGTTAAGCCGATAGCTTCAGCCCACGTTTTAAATACATCAAAAATCTGTCCAGCAAGCTCAGTATTTGGTGCTAAAATCAATAGTTGTTGGGCTTTTTTCTTTTGTAGTCTGAGAAGACTTGGTAGAAGGTAAGCTAGGGTCTTACCAGTTCCTGTTGGGCTCACTCCTAGGAGGTTTTCTCCAGCAAGAAGGGGCTCAAATAGTTGAGTTTGAATGGGGGTGAATTCTAGGAAACCGAGTTGGTCACTTAGTTCTTGCCATTCAGTTGGTAGTTTGTTTTTCATTTTTCTGCCTCAAATCTAATGCCAGCAGTCTGGCGCATAGTATATAGTAGCTCATGAACTGAACTTGCATCTTCCAGCCAAGTTTGGTAGAGATTCAGATCTGGTTGCTGGGTCATGTGTGCAAATGTAGCGACTTCCTCAGTCATCGTATGAGGAGCCTGTTGGATAGGGAGTTGGACTTGATTGCCTTGATGGTCGGTAAAAATAGCCGAGCTGACATGTTCGATGGTGTTGAGCGTCAGGGTTCCATCTGTCGTATAAATCTCGCAAGCGAGATTGGAAGTGATGTTTTTCCCGGCCTTGATATGAACTTGAAAGTCAGGATAGAAGAGAATTCCGTCTCCATTTAGGTCAACGCTATTGTCAAGCTGTTGCCCTTGATAGGTTGCATCCTGAGCTTTTCCAAAGAGACGAACGGCAGCGTAGAGAGGATAAATCCCCAAATCCATAAGCGCTCCACCAGCAAAACGATCTGAAAAGACATTTGGTGTCTGTCCAGCCAACAAGTTAGGCATTTTGGAAGAATACTTGGCATAGTTGAAATCTGCTCCCAAAATTTGTTTGTCTGCTAAAAAGTTTTTGATGATAGTGAAAGCTTTTTCATGGTAGTTCCGTGCCGCTTCGAATATAAAACAGTGATTTTTCTCAGCGGTATGTCTCAAATCTAGCCATTCTTGTGGCTGAGTGACGGCTGGCTTTTCAAGAATGACATGTTTACCTGCAGACAATGCAGCTTTTGCCTGAGCAAAATGCAAGGAGTTTGGGCTAGCAATATAGACCACATCAAAGGAGTTCTTGAAGAAGTCCTCTACTTTATCAAAGAGTTGGATATTCTGGTAGCGGGAAGCAAAGGTTGCTGCAGTTTCTAGTTTTCTAGAATAGACTGCGACCAGCTTGTATTCTCCACTAGAATGGGCTGCTTCTATGAAGTGGTGGCTGATAGCCCCTGTTCCGATGACACCTAATTTAAGCATAGTTACTCCTTTTCCGATTTCAAATCCTTCTTTCATTATAACATAGATAGACAGGACTATCCAACAGAGGGGAAAAAATTTCAAATAAGCTACTAGGTCTTTTCCAAAGAAAGTGGTACAATAATGAGATGAGTAAATGAAATGGGAGGGAAAATGAGGTTATTACCTATAAGAAAAATATCACGTCAGTCTAAGAGGCTAGCGCTTTTTTTGACTTTTTGTGCAGGTTATGTAGATGCCTATACGTTTATTTTGCGAGGGAATACTCTTGTAGCTGGACAAACTGGGAATGTCGTCTTTCTTTCAGTAGAATTAATTCAAAATAATGTTTCAGATGTTAGGGACAAGGTTCTCACCTTGTTAGCTTTTATGATGGGGGTCTTTCTATTAACAATTTATAAGGAAAAATTGAGAATTGTGAAAAAGCCAATTTTGTCATTGCTTCCTTTAGCAATCTTATCAATCATTATTGGTTTTGTGCCGCAGACTGTAGATAATATCTATCTAGTACCTCCCTTGGCCTTCTGTATGGGATTGGTGACAACTGCTTTTGGAGAAGTGTCGGGTATTGCCTATAATAACGCTTTTATGACAGGGAATATCAAGCGGACCATGCTGGCTTTTGGAGATTATTTCCGAACCAAGCACACACCTTTTTTGCGTGAAGGATTCATATTTGTTAGCCTGCTTAGTAGTTTTGTCCTTGGCGTTGTCTTTTCAGCCTATTTGACGATTTTCTATCATGAAAAGACCATCCTTGGTGTTCCTATTATGATGAGTATTTTTTACCTCAGCATGCTTTTTGCCTCTTGGCAGAAAAAAGTAAAAGAAAAAGCTTGATTTTAGGTGTTATTACTTGTAAGAAAATAGGAGATATGCTATACTTGAAGAGTTGACTATGCACATTCCTGTGCAACCGCACGAACATCGTCGCTCGTCGTATAACAAATTTAAACTTCGTCATTGTCGCCTTGCCTAACATAAGTTATGCCTTCGGTTCAATTCCTAGTTTATTCTTTGTTATACTTAGAGCTCTTCTTTTAAGTGGTTCGTCCCACGATGCTAGGCGAGTCTTCACAAAAAATTCGGGGAAACCCATAAAAATCATAGGAGGTGCATAATGAGCACATACGCAATTATCAAAACTGGCGGAAAACAAGTTAAAGTTGAAGTTGGTCAAGCAGTTTACGTTGAAAAATTGAACGTTGAAGCTGGTCAAGAAGTTACTTTTAACGAAGTTGTTCTTGTTGGTGGTGAAAACACTGTTGTCGGAACTCCACTTGTTGCTGGAGCTACTGTAGTTGGAACTGTTGAAAAACAAGGAAAACAAAAGAAAGTTGTTACTTACAAGTACAAACCTAAAAAAGGTAGCCACCGTAAACAAGGTCACCGTCAACCATATACAAAAGTTGTCATCAACGCAATCAACGCTTAATTTTAAGGAGAACACATGATACAGGCAGTCTTTGAGAGAGCCGAAGATGGCGAGCTGAGGAGTGCAGAAATTACTGGACACGCCGAGAGTGGCGAATACGGCTTAGATGTCGTGTGTGCATCGGTTTCTACGCTTGCCGTTAACTTTATCAATTCTATTGAGAAATTTGCAGGCTATGAACCAATCCTAGAATTAAACGAAGATGAAGGTGGCTATCTGATGGTTGAAATACCAAAAGATCTTCCTTCACACCAGAGAGAAATGACCCAGTTATTCTTTGAATCATTTTTCTTAGGTATGGCAAACTTATCGGAGAACTCTTCTGAGTTCGTCCAAACCAGAGTTATCACAGAAAACTAACACGGAGGAAAACATTATGTTAAAAATGACTCTTAACAACTTGCAACTTTTCGCCCACAAAAAAGGTGGAGGTTCTACATCAAACGGACGTGATTCACAAGCAAAACGTCTTGGAGCTAAAGCAGCTGACGGACAAACAGTAACAGGTGGATCAATCCTTTACCGTCAACGTGGTACACACATCTACCCAGGTGTAAACGTTGGACGTGGTGGAGACGATACTTTGTTCGCTAAAGTTGAAGGCGTAGTACGCTTTGAACGTAAAGGACGCGATAAAAAACAAGTTTCTGTTTACCCAATCGCTAAATAAAAAGGTTCACTGAACCTTTTTATCCCGAGCCTTGAAATATAAAGGCGAGGAAGCTAGAAGTAGCATAAACTAAGGCTTTCCGAGTTTTCGGAGAGCCTCTTTTTTTGTTTTGATACCCATGATTTTTTCGTTCTTAGTGTAGATGAATTTTATGAGTGACATTATTTTTCTTCGATGGAAAACTTCTAAAATATGGTATAATAAAAAGATAAAGAAGTTGGGGGTAGAAGATGAACATTCAACAATTACGCTATGTTGTGGCTATTGCGAATAGCGGTACTTTCCGTGAAGCTGCTGAAAAGATGTATGTTAGTCAGCCGAGTCTGTCCATCTCTGTTCGTGATTTGGAAAAAGAGTTGGGCTTTAAGATTTTCCGTCGGACCAGCTCAGGGACTTTCTTGACCCGTCGTGGTATGGAATTCTATGAAAAAGCGCAAGAATTGGTTAAAGGATTTGATATTTTTCAAAATCAGTATGCCAATCCTGAGGAAGAAAAAGATGAATTTTCCATTGCTAGTCAGCACTATGACTTTCTACCACCAACCATTACGGCTTTCTCAGAGCGCTATCCTGACTATAAGAACTTTCGTATTTTTGAATCAACTACTGTTCAAATCTTAGACGAAGTAGCGCAAGGACATAGTGAGATTGGGATTATTTACCTCAACAATCAAAATAAAAAGGGGATTATGCAACGGGTTGAAAAGCTAGGTCTGGAGGTCATTGAGTTGATTCCTTTCCATACCCACATTTATCTCCGCGAGGGGCATCCTTTGGCTCAGAAAGAGGAACTGGTCATGGAGGATTTAGCGGATCTACCAACGGTTCGTTTCACTCAAGAAAAAGACGAGTACCTTTATTATTCAGAGAACTTTGTTGATACCAGTGCGAGCTCACAGATGTTTAATGTGACAGACCGTGCTACCTTGAATGGTATTTTAGAGCGGACGGATGCTTATGCGACTGGTTCTGGATTTTTAGATAGTGATAGTGTCAATGGCATCACAGTTATTCGTCTCAAGGATAACCTAGATAATCGCATGGTCTATGTTAAACGTGAAGAAGTGGAGCTGAGTCAAGCTGGGACTCTCTTTGTAAAAGTCATGCAAGAATATTTTAATCAGAAGAGGAAATCATGAAAAAAAGAGGAATAGTGGCAGTCATTGCACTGCTTTTGATTGGGCTGGATCAGTTAGTCAAATCCTATATCGTCCAGCAGATTCCACTGGGTGAAGTGCGCTCTTGGATTCCCAATTTCGTTAGCTTGACCTACCTGCAAAATCGAGGGGCAGCCTTTTCTATCTTACAAGACCAGCAGTGGTTATTTGCTATCATTACACTGGTCGTTATGGTAGGTGCCATTTGGTATCTACATAAACACATGGAGGACTCATTCTGGATGGTCTTGGGTTTGACCTTGATAATCGCAGGTGGTCTTGGAAACTTTATTGACAGAGTCAGTCAGGGCTTTGTTGTGGATATGTTCCACCTTGACTTTATTAATTTTGCAATTTTCAATGTTGCAGATAGCTATTTGACTGTTGGAGTGATTATTTTATTAATTGCAATGCTAAAAGAGGAAATAAATGGAAATTAAAATTGAAACTGGTGGCCTGCGTTTGGATAAGGCTTTGTCGGATTTGACAGAATTATCACGCAGTCTCGCGAATGAAAAAATCAAATCAGGACAGGTCTTGGTCAATGGCCAAGTCAAGAAAGCTAAATACACAGTTCAAGAAGGCGATGTCGTCACTTACCATCTGCCAGAACCAGAGGTTTTAGAGTATGTAGCTGAGAATCTTCCGCTAGAAATCATCTACCAAGATGAGGATGTGGCCGTCGTTAACAAACCTCAGGGGATGGTTGTGCATCCGAGTGCTGGTCATACTAGTGGAACTCTGGTAAATGCCCTTATGTATCATATTAAGGACTTGTCGGGTATCAATGGGGTTCTGCGTCCAGGAATTGTTCACCGTATTGATAAGGATACATCAGGTCTTCTCATGATTGCTAAAAATGATGAGGCGCATCTAGCACTTGCCCAAGAACTTAAGGATAAAAAGTCTCTCCGCAAATATTGGGCGATTGTTCATGGAAATTTGCCTAATGATCGTGGTGTGATTGAAGCGCCGATTGGCCGTAGTGAAAAAGACCGTAAGAAACAGGCTGTGACTGCTAAAGGGAAGCCTGCAGTGACTCGTTTCCACGTCTTGGAACGCTTTGGTGATTACAGCTTAGTGGAGTTACAACTGGAGACAGGGCGTACCCATCAAATCCGTCTTCACATGGCTTATATTGGTCATCCAGTCGCTGGGGATGAAGTCTATGGTCCTCGTAAGACTCTGAAAGGGCATGGACAATTTCTTCATGCCAAGACTCTAGGTTTTACTCATCCGAGAACAGGTGAGACCTTGGAATTTACAGCAGATATCCCAGAGATTTTTAAGGAAACATTGGAGAGATTGAGAAAGAAAAAATGAAAAAGAAATTAACTAGTTTAGCACTTGCAGGAGCTTTTTTAGCTTTGTCATGGTATGGAAATGTTCAAGCTCAAGAAAGTTCAGGAAATAAAATCCACTTTATCAATGTTCAAGAAGGTGGCAGTGATGCAATCATTCTTGAAAGTAATGGACATTTTGCCATGGTGGATACAGGAGAAGATTATGATTTCCCAGATGGAAGTGATTCTCGTTATCCGTGGAGAGAAGGAATTGAAACATCCTATAAGCATGTTCTGACAGACCGTGTCTTTCGTCGTTTGAAGGAATTGGGTGTTCAAAAACTTGATTTTATTTTAGTCACTCATACCCACAGTGATCATATTGGAAATGTTGATGAATTACTGTCTACCTATCCAGTTGACCGTGTCTATCTTAAAAAATATAGCGATAATCGTATTACTAATTCTGAACGTTTATGGGATAATCTGTACGGTTATGATAAGGTTTTACAGACTGCTTCAGAAAAAGGTGTTTCAGTTATTCAAAACATCACACAGGGAGATGCTCATTTTCAGTTTGGGGACATGGATATTCAGCTCTATAATTATGAAAATGAAACAGATTCATCGGGTGAGTTAAAGAAAATTTGGGACGACAATTCCAATTCCCTGATTAGTGTAGTAAAAGTCAATGGTAAGAAAATTTACCTTGGGGGCGACTTAGATAATGTTCATGGAGCAGAAGACAAGTATGGTCCTCTCATTGGAAAAGTTGATTTGATGAAGTTTAATCATCACCATGATACCAACAAATCAAATACCAAGGATTTTATTAAAAATTTGAGTCCGAGTTTGATTGTTCAAACTTCGGATAGTTTACCTTGGAAAAATGGTGTTGATAGTGAGTATGTCAATTGGCTTAAAGAACGAGGAATTGAGAGAATCAACGCAGCCAGCAAAGACTATGATGCAACAGTTTTTGATATTCGAAAAGACGGTTTTGTCAATATTTCAACTTCCTACAAGCCGATTCCAAGTTTTCAAGCTGGTTGGCATAAGAGTGCATATGGGAACTGGTGGTATCAAGCGCCTGATTCTACAGGAGAATATGCAGTAGGTTGGAATGAAATCAAGGGTGAATGGTATTACTTCAATCAAACGGGTATCTTGTTACAGAATCAATGGAAAAAATGGAATAATCGTTGGTTCTATTTGACAGACTCTGGTGCTTCTGCTAAAAATTGGAAAAAAATCGATGGAAGCTGGTATTATTTCAACAAAGAAAATCAGATGGAAATTGGTTGGATAAATACTGGAGGTCAGAATTATTATTTATCCAAGGATGGTTCGCTACAAACAGGTTGGCTTCAATATAAGGGGCAATGGTATTACTTTGCTCAATCAGGAGAAATGAAAACGGGTTGGGTAAAAGATAAAGAAACCTGGTACTATATGGATTCTACTGGTATCATGAAGACAGGCGAGATAGAAGTTTCTGGTCATCATTACTATCTAGAAGAATCAGGAGCTATGAAGCAAGGCTGGCTTAAAAAGGCAAATGATTGGTATTTCTACAAGACAGACGGTTCACGAGCTGTGGGTTGGATCAAAGACAAGGATAAATGGTACTTCTTGAAAGAAAATGGTCAATTACTTGTGAATGGTAAGACACCAGAAGGCTATACTGTTGATTCAAGTGGTGCCTGGTTAGTGGATGTTCCGGTAGAGAAATCTGTTACAACTAAAGTCACAAGTCATTCAGAAATAAAAGAATCGAAAGAAGTAGTGAAAAAAGATCTTGAAAATAAAGAAACGAGTCAACACGAAAGTATTACAAGTTCTTCAACTAGTCAAGATTTGACTTCTTCAACTTCACAAAGCTCTGAAACGAGTGCAAACAAATCGGAATCAGAACAGTAGTAAAAAAGAAGGTTTTAGGGCCTTCTTTTTCCTATCAACTCTTTTCTATTTCCTACCATTCATGTTATAATGGATAAATATGAAGAATCGGAGTAAGACTATGAAATACAAACGGATTGTCTTTAAGGTGGGGACTTCTTCTCTGACAAATGAGGATGGAAGTTTATCACGTAGTAAGGTAAAGGCTATTACCCAGCAGTTGGCTATGTTGCACGAGGCTGGTCATGAATTGATTTTAGTGTCGTCAGGTGCCATTGCTGCAGGTTTTGGGGCCTTAGGATTTAAAAAGCGTCCGACTAAGATTGCTGATAAACAGGCTTCAGCAGCGGTAGGGCAAGGCCTTTTGTTGGAAGAATACACGACCAATCTTCTCTTGCGCCAAATCGTTTCTGCACAAATCTTGCTGACCCAGGATGACTTTGTGGATAAGCGCCGTTATAAAAATGCCCATCAGGCTTTGTCAGTTCTACTTAGCCGTGGTGCGATTCCTATCATCAATGAGAATGACAGTGTCGTTATTGATGAGCTCAAGGTTGGGGACAATGATACTCTGAGTGCGCAGGTAGCAGCCATGGTCCAAGCAGACCTTTTGGTCCTCTTGACAGACGTAGACGGTCTTTATACTGGAAATCCTAATTCAGACCCAACTGCCAAACGCTTGGAGCGAATCGAGACCATCAATCGTGAGATTATTGATATGGCCGGTGGAGCAGGTTCGTCTAATGGTACAGGTGGCATGTTAACCAAAATCAAAGCAGCGACTATTGCGACGGAATCAGGAGTTCCTGTTTATATCTGCTCATCTTTGAAGACAGATGCCATGATTGAGGCGGCAGAGGAGACCGAGGATGGTTCTTACTTTGTTGCTCAAGAGAAGGGGCTTCGTACCCAGAAACAATGGCTGGCCTTTTATGCTCAGAGCCAAGGTTCTATTTGGGTTGATAAAGGGGCTGCAGAAGCTCTCTCTCAACATGGTAAGAGTCTCCTTTTATCTGGTATTGTTGAAGCAGAAGGAGCCTTTTCTTACGGTGATATCGTGACAGTATTTGACAAGGAAAGTGGAAAATCACTTGGAAAAGGACGCGTGCAATTTGGAGCATCTGCTTTGGAGGATATGTTGCGTTCTCAAAAAGCCAAGGGTGTCTTGATTCATCGTGACGACTGGATTTCCATTACTCCTGAAATCCAACTACTCTTTACAGAATTTTAGAGGTAAACTATGGTAAGTACACAAGAACAATTTGAACAGGTACAGGCTGTTAAAAAATCGATCAACACAGCTAGTGAAGAGGTGAAAAACCAAGCCTTGCTAGCCATGGCTGATCATTTATTAGCAGCTACTGAGGAGATTTTAGCGGCAAATGCCCTTGATATGGAATCTGCTAAGGGTAAAATCTCAGATGTGATGCTGGATCGTCTTTATTTGGATGTAAGTCGTATAGAAGCGATGGCAACTGGGATTCGTGAAGTGGTTGCTTTACCAGATCCAATCGGTGAAGTTTTAGAAACCAATCAGCTTGAAAATGGTTTGGTTATCACAAAGAAACGTGTGGCTATGGGGGTTATCGGTATTATCTATGAAAGCCGTCCAAATGTGACGTCTGATGCGGCTGCTTTGGCTCTCAAGAGTGGGAATGCGGTTGTTCTTCGAAGTGGTAAGGATGCCTATCAAACTGCCCATGCTATTGTCACAGCCATGAAGAAGGGCTTGGAGACGACCACTATTCACCCAGATGTGATTCAACTGGTGGAAGATACCAGCCGTGAAAGTAGCTATGCCATGATGAAGGCCAAGGGCTATCTAGACCTTCTTATTCCTCGTGGAGGAGCTGGTTTGATCAATGCAGTGGTTGAAAATGCTATTGTACCAGTTATCGAGACAGGAACTGGGATTGTCCATGTTTATGTCGATAAGGACGCAGATGAAGACAAGGCTCTGTCTATCATCAACAATGCCAAAACCAGTCGTCCTTCTGTCTGCAATGCCATGGAGGTTCTCCTTGTTCATGAAGACAAGGCAGCAAGCTTCCTTCCTCGCTTGGAGCAAGTACTGGTTGCAGATCGAAAAGAAGCTGGTCTGGAACCAATTCAATTCCGTTTGGATGAAAAAGCAAGTCAGTTTGTTTCAGGTCAAGCAGCTGAGGCCCAAGACTTTGACACCGAGTTTTTAGACTATGTATTAGCTGTTAAGGTTGTGAGCAGTTTAGAAGAAGCGGTTGCCCATATTGAAACCCACAGTACCCATCATTCGGATGCCATTATGACGGAAAATGCTGAAGCTGCAGCTTACTTTACAGATCAAGTGGACTCTGCAGCTGTCTATGTCAATGCCTCAACTCGTTTCACAGATGGTGGCCAATTTGGTCTGGGTTGCGAAATGGGGATTTCAACTCAGAAACTGCACGCGCGTGGTCCAATGGGCTTGAAAGAGTTGACCAGCTACAAGTATGTGGTCACTGGTGACGGACAGATAAGGGAGTAAGAGATGAAGATTGGATTTATCGGTTTGGGGAATATGGGTGCTAGCTTGGCTAAGTCTGTCTTGCAGGCTAGACCGTCAGATGAGATTCTCCTTGCCAATCGTAGTCAAGCCAAGGTGGATGCTTTCATTGCTGACTTTGGAGGTCAGGCTTCCAGCAATGAAGAAATTTTTGCAGAAGCAGATGTGATTTTTCTAGGAGTTAAGCCTGCTCAGTTTTCTGAACTGCTTTCTCAATACCAGACTATCCTTGAAAAACGAGAAAGTCTTCTTTTGATTTCTATGGCAGCTGGATTGACCTTAGAAAAACTCGCTAGTCTTCTTCCAAGTCAGCACCGAATTATTCGTATGATGCCAAATACCCCTGCTTCTATTGGACAAGGAGTGATTAGTTATGCCTTGTCTTCTAATTGCAAGGCTGAGGACAGTGAGTTATTTTGTCAGCTTTTAACTAAGGCTGGTCTCTTGGTTGAGCTAGGAGAAGGCTTAATCGACGCAGCGACAGGTCTTGCAGGTTGTGGACCGGCTTTTGTCTATCTCTTTATTGAGGCCTTGGCAGATGCGGGTGTTCAGACGGGATTACCAAGAGAAACGGCATTGAAAATGGCGGCTCAAACTGTGGTAGGAGCTGGACAATTGGTCCTAGAAACCCAAGAGCATCCTGGGGTCTTGAAAGACCAAGTTTGTAGCCCAAGCGGTTCGACTATCGCTGGTGTAGCAAGCCTAGAAGCGCATGCTTTTCGAGGAACAGTCATGGATGCAGTTCATCAAGCCTACAAACGAACACAAGAATTAGGTAAATAAGAGGTAGTTTTATCTGCCTCTTTTATGGTGGTTGAAATGAGAAGAAAAAAAGATTGTCACAAAAACCTATTTTTTTGATAGAATAGAAGTAGTAAAAAAGAAATGAGTTAGACATGTCAAAAGGATTTTTAGTCTCTCTTGAGGGACCAGAGGGAGCAGGAAAGACCAGTGTTTTAGAGGCTCTGCTTCCAATTTTAGAGGAAAAAGGGGTAGTGGTGCTGAGGACCCGTGAACCTGGCGGAGTCTTGATTGGGGAGAAGATTCGTGAAGTAATTTTGAATCCAAGTCATACTCAGATGGATGCTAAAACAGAGCTCCTTCTCTATATCGCTAGTCGCAGACAGCACTTGGTGGAAAAAGTTCTTCCAGCACTTGAAGCTGGCAAGTTGGTCATTATGGACCGCTTCATCGATAGTTCTCTTGCATATCAGGGATTTGGTCGTGGCTTGGATATTGACGCCATTGACTGGCTTAACCAGTTTGCGACAGATGGCCTTAAACCCGATTTGACACTCTATTTTGACATCGAGGTGGAAGAAGGACTAGCTCGCATTGCTGCTAATAGCAATCGTGAGGTCAATCGTTTGGACTTAGAAGGTTTGGACTTGCATAAAAAAGTTCGTAAAGGTTATCTTTCTCTCCTGGAAAAAGAAGGAAATCGCATTGTCAAGATTGATGCGAGTCTTCCATTGGAGCAAGTTGTGGAAACTACCAAGGATATCTTGTTTGAGAGAATGGGCTTGATTAAATGAAACAAGATCAACTAAAGGCTTGGCAGCCAGACCAGTTTGACCGCTTTGTACGTATCCTAGAACAAGACCAGCTCAATCACGCCTATCTCTTTTCAGGTTTCTTTGGAAGCTTGGAAATGGCTCAATTTCTAGCTAAGAGCCTCTTTTGTACGGATAAAGTAGGTGTGTTGCCATGTGAGAAATGTCGGAATTGTAAGCTTATTGAACAGGGAGAATTTCCCGATGTTACCTTAATTAAGCCAGTCAATCAGGTCATCAAGACAGAACGCATTCGGGAATTGGTGGGTCAGTTTTCCCAAGCAGGGATTGAAAGCCAGCAACAGGTTTTTATTATCGAGCAAGCTGAGAAAATGCATCCTAACGCAGCCAATTCTCTGCTCAAGGTCATCGAAGAACCCCAGAGTGAGGTTTATATTTTCTTCTTGACAAGCGATGAAGAAAAGATTTTACCGACCATCCGAAGTCGGACCCAGATTTTCCACTTTAAAAAGCAAGAAGAAAAATTCATCCATCAATTAGAACAAGCAGGTCTGGTCAAGAAAAAAGCAACTCTTTTAGCCCAGTTTAGTCAATCGCGAGCTGAAGCAGAAAAGTTAGCCAATCAGGCAAGTTTTTGGACCTTGGTTGATGAAAGTGAACGCCTGCTGACTTGGTTAGTGGCTAAGAAAAAAGAAAGTTATCTGCAGGTTGCTAAATTAGCCAACTTGGCAGATGACAAGGAAAAACAAGATCAGGTTTTACGGATTCTTGAAGTTCTCTGTGGACAAGATATCCTACAAGCAAGAGTAAGAGTGATTTTACAAGATTTGCTAGAAGCTAGAAAAATGTGGCAGGCTAATGTCAGCTTTCAAAATGTCATGGAATATCTGGTCTTGAAAGAAATATAAACTCAAAAATGAACGATAAAGAAAGGAAAGGGCTGTTTTATGGACAAAAAAGAATTATTTGACGCGCTGGATGATTTTTCCCAACAGTTATTGGTAACCTTGGCTGATGTGGAAGCCATCAAGAAAAATCTCAAGAGCCTGGTAGAGGAAAATACAGCTCTTCGCTTGGAAAATAGTAAGTTGCGCGAACGCTTGGGTGAGGTGGAAGCAGATGCTCCTGTCAAGGCTAAGCATGTTCGTGAAAGTGTCCGTCGCATTTACCGTGATGGGTTTCACGTTTGTAATGATTTTTATGGACAACGTCGAGAGCAGGACGAGGAATGTATGTTCTGTGACGAGTTGTTGTACAGGGAGTAGGCATGCAAATTCAAAAAAGTTTTAAGGGGCAGTCTCCCTACGGCAAGCTGTATCTAGTGGCAACGCCGATTGGCAATTTAGATGATATGACCTTTCGAGCTATCCAGACCTTGAAAGAAGTGGACTGGATTGCTGCTGAGGACACGCGCAATACAGGTCTATTGCTCAAGCATTTTGACATTTCTACCAAGCAGGTTAGTTTTCATGAGCACAATGCCAAGGAAAAGATTCCTGATTTGATTGGTTTCCTGAAAGCAGGGCAAAGTATTGCTCAGGTATCCGATGCAGGTCTGCCTAGTATCTCAGACCCTGGTCATGATTTGGTCAAGGCAGCCATTGAGGAAGAAATTGCGGTTGTGACTGTTCCAGGTGCCTCTGCAGGAATTTCTGCCTTGATTGCCAGTGGTTTAGCGCCACAGCCACATATCTTTTACGGCTTCTTACCGAGAAAATCAGGCCAGCAAAAGCAATTTTTCGACTTGAAAAAAGACTATCCTGAAACCCAGATTTTCTATGAATCGCCTCATCGTGTGGCAGATACGTTAGAAAATATGCTAGAAGTCTACGGTAATCGCTCGGTCGTCTTGGTTAGGGAATTGACTAAAATCTATGAAGAATACCAAAGAGGTACCATTTCAGAGTTATTAGAAAGCATAGCTGAAACGCCACTCAAGGGCGAATGCCTTCTCATCGTCGAAGGTGCCAGTCAGGATGTGGAGGAAAAAGATGAGGAGGACTTGTTTTCAGAAATACAAGTACGCATCCAGCAAGGCATGAAGAAAAATCAAGCTATCAAGGAAGTTGCGAAACACTACCAGTGGAATAAAAGCCAGCTCTACGCTGCCTATCACGATTGGGAAGAAAATGACTAAACAGGGAAGTTTGCCTTCTTCCCTTTTTTTGTTATACTAGTAGAAGAAAAAAATAGAAAGATTTGTGGGTGTTAAACAAGCCAGTGCCTTGTTTTGATATGAACTTAGGTTCCACCCAAAGAGGTATTAGTGTCGTGTCTCAATCTTATATCAATGTTATCGGTGCTGGTTTGGCAGGTTCTGAAGCAGCCTACCAAATCGCAGAGCGTGGTATTCCAGTTAAACTTTATGAAATGCGTGGTGTCAAGTCAACACCCCAGCACAAAACAGACAATTTTGCTGAGTTAGTTTGTTCTAATTCCCTTCGTGGAGATGCTCTGACAAATGCAGTTGGTCTTCTCAAGGAAGAAATGCGTCGCTTGGGTTCTGTTATCTTAGAATCTGCTGAAGCAACCCGTGTTCCTGCAGGAGGAGCTCTTGCGGTGGACCGTGATGGTTTCTCCCAAATGGTGACTGAAAAAGTTACCAACCATCCCTTGATTGAAGTGGTTCGTGATGAAATTACAGAATTGCCGACAGATGTTATCACAGTTGTGGCGACTGGTCCTTTGACCAGCGATGCTCTGGCTGAAAAGATTCATGCTCTTAATGACGGCGATGGTTTCTATTTCTACGATGCGGCAGCGCCTATTATCGATGTCAACACTATCGATATGAGCAAGGTCTATCTCAAGTCTCGTTATGATAAGGGAGAAGCCGCTTATCTTAACGCTCCTATGACCAAGCAAGAGTTTATGGATTTCCATGAAGCTTTGGTTAATGCGGAAGAAGCACCGCTCAATTCTTTCGAAAAAGAAAAGTACTTTGAAGGCTGTATGCCTATCGAAGTCATGGCCAAACGAGGTATTAAAACCATGCTTTATGGCCCTATGAAACCAGTCGGTCTTGAGTATCCAGACGACTACACAGGACCTCGTGATGGAGAATTTAAAACACCTTATGCGGTTGTGCAACTTCGTCAGGATAATGCTGCTGGTAGCCTCTACAATATTGTTGGTTTCCAGACCCACCTCAAATGGGGAGAACAAAAGCGTGTCTTCCAAATGATTCCAGGTCTTGAAAATGCTGAGTTTGTTCGTTATGGTGTTATGCACCGCAATTCTTACATGGATTCACCAAATCTTCTTGAACAGACTTACCGTTCTAAGAAACAACCAAATCTCTTTTTTGCTGGTCAGATGACGGGTGTGGAAGGCTATGTTGAGTCCGCAGCGTCAGGCTTGGTTGCGGGAATTAACGCGGCTCGTCTCTTCAAGGGAGAAAGCGAGGCTATTTTCCCAGAAACAACAGCGATTGGAAGCTTAGCTCATTACATCACCCATGCCGACAGCAAACATTTCCAACCAATGAATGTCAACTTTGGGATTATCAAGGAGTTGGAAGGCGAGCGTATTCGTGATAAGAAGGCTCGTTATGAAAAAATTGCAGAGCGCGCTCTTAGCGACCTAGAAGAATTTTTAACAGTCTAATTTTTTTGAAAGAATTGCTCATGATACTATAAAAATCTTAGAAATTGTGATAAAATAGGTAGGATAAAAGAAGGAGAGTGAAAATGGCGAATCCCAAGTATAAACGTATTTTAATCAAGTTATCAGGTGAAGCCCTTGCCGGTGAACGAGGCGTAGGGATTGATATCCAAACAGTTCAAACAATCGCAAAAGAGATTCAAGAAGTTCATAGCTTAGGTATCGAAATTGCCCTTGTTATTGGTGGAGGAAATCTCTGGCGTGGCGAACCTGCTGCAGAAGCAGGAATGGACCGCGTTCAGGCAGATTACACAGGAATGCTTGGGACTGTTATGAATGCTCTTGTGATGGCAGATTCATTGCAACAAGTTGGGGTTGATACACGTGTGCAAACAGCTATTGCTATGCAACAAGTGGCAGAGCCTTATGTCCGTGGACGTGCCCTTCGTCACCTTGAAAAAGGCCGTATCGTTATCTTTGGTGCTGGAATTGGTTCACCATACTTCTCAACAGATACAACAGCGGCTCTTCGTGCAGCTGAAATCGAAGCAGATGCCATCCTTATGGCTAAAAATGGTGTCGACGGTGTTTACAATGCCGATCCTAAGAAAGACAAGACAGCTGTTAAATTTGAAGAATTGACCCACCGTGACGTTATCAATAAAGGTCTCCGTATCATGGACTCAACAGCTTCAACCCTCTCAATGGATAACGACATTGACTTGGTTGTCTTCAACATGAACCAACCAGGCAACATCAAACGTGTCGTATTTGGTGAAAATATCGGAACAACAGTTTCAAACAATATCGAAGAAAAGGAATAAGAAAGATTATGGCTAACGCAATTATTGAAAAAGCTAAAGAGAGAATGACCCAATCTCACCACTCACTTGCTCGTGAATTTGGTGCTATCCGTGCCGGTCGTGCCAATGCAAGCTTGCTTGACCGTGTACATGTAGAATACTATGGAGTCGAAACTCCTCTTAACCAAATCGCTTCAATTACGATTCCAGAAGCGCGTGTTTTGTTGGTAACACCATTTGACAAGTCTTCATTGAAAGACATCGAACGTGCTTTGAACGCTTCTGATCTTGGTATCACACCAGCGAATGACGGTTCTGTGATTCGCTTGGTTATCCCAGCTCTTACAGAAGAAACTCGTCGTGACCTTGCTAAAGAAGTGAAGAAGGTCGGTGAGAATGCTAAGGTGGCTGTCCGCAATATCCGTCGCGATGCTATGGACGAAGCTAAGAAACAAGAAAAAGCAAAAGAAATCACTGAAGACGAATTGAAGACTCTTGAAAAAGACATTCAAAAAGTAACAGACGATGCTGTTAAACACATCGACGACATGACTGCCAACAAAGAAAAAGAACTTTTGGAAGTCTAAAAATAAACAGAAAAACTCAGTTGGCATTGCTGGCTGAGTTTTATTCGAAAGAAGGAAATATGAATACAAATCTTGCAAGTTTTATCGTTGGACTGATCATCGATGAAAATGACCGTTTTTACTTTGTGCAAAAGGATGGTCAAACCTATGCTCTTGCTAAGGAAGAAGGTCACCATACAGTAGGGGATACGGTCAAAGGTTTTGCCTATACGGATATGAAGCAAAAACTCCGCCTGACCACTCTAGAAGTGACCGCCACTCAGGACCAATTTGGTTGGGGAACTGTAACGGAAGTTCGTAAAGACTTGGGTGTCTTTGTGGATACAGGCCTTCCTGACAAGGAAATCGTTGTGTCACTCGATATTCTCCCTGAGCTCAAGGAACTCTGGCCTAAGAAGGGCGACCAACTCTACATCCGTCTTGAAGTGGACAAGAAAGACCGTATCTGGGGACTCTTGGCTTATCAAGAAGACTTCCAACGTCTGGCTCGTCCTGCCTACAACAACATGCAGAACCAAAACTGGCCAGCCATTGTTTACCGCCTCAAGCTGTCAGGTACCTTTGTCTATCTGCCAGAAAATAACATGCTTGGCTTTATCCATCCTAGCGAGCGCTATGCAGAGCCACGTTTAGGACAAGTTTTAGATGCGCGCGTTATTGGTTTCCGTGAAGTGGACCGCACGTTGAACCTCTCCCTCAAACCACGTTCCTTTGAAATGTTGGAAAATGATGCTCAGATGATTTTGACTTACTTGGAAAGCAATGGCGGTTTCATGACCTTGAATGATAAGTCATCTCCTGATGACATCAAGGCAACCTTTGGCATTTCTAAAGGTCAGTTCAAGAAAGCACTTGGCGGCTTGATGAAGGCTGGCAAAATCAAGCAGGACCAGTTTGGGACAGAGTTGATTTAGGTCTTATAGACATGAAAAAGAAACTTGAAGAAATGAGTTTAGAGGAACTCTGGCAACTTTTTCCTATTTTTCTAGTAGAGCACAAGTCAGAGTGGAAAGACTGGTATGAATCGGAAAAAACAAGTCTGAAAAAAATATTGGGTGCAAATGTTATTAAAAGAATAGAACATATCGGTAGCACTGCTATCCCTAATATTTGGGCCAAAAATATCGTTGATATTCTGCTAGAAGTTGGTAGAATAGAGGATTTAGCAAGAGTTAGGGATTTATTGGTGAAGAATGGTTGGCTAGTGATGTCAGAGAGTCCTAACAGGATTTCGCTAAATAAAGGATATATAGAGCAGGGATTTGCTGAGAAAGTTTTTCATTTACATTTGCGAATGACGGGAGATCATGACGAGATTTATTTTAGAGATTATCTCTGCCAGCATTCAGATATTGCCCAAGCGTATCAGGAATTAAAACTCAGTTTGTGGAAAAAATTTGAACACAATCGAGACGCCTATACTGATGCGAAAACGGATTTTATAAACCACTATGTGTTAGAGGCTAAGTCCAGTAATTTTTAAAAATCAGAAAAGTTTCATCAAAAAAAGTCTTGATAGGAGAAAGAATTGAGAAAATCATTTTACACTTGGCTCATGACTGAGCGCAATCCTAAAAGTAACAGTCCCAAAGCCATCTTGGCAGACCTAGCTTTTGAAGAGTCAACATTTCCAAAACACTCAGATGATTTTGATGAGGTCAGTCGCTTTTTGGAAGAACATGCCAGTTTCTCTTTCAACCTAGGAGACTTTGACTCTATTTGGCAAGAATACTTAGAACACTAGACTTTATTCATTGGGTTTGGGCTAGTAATTTCTCCATCCCTTTGCTATAATAAAAAGAAATAAACGGATTAGAGAGGTTCTTTATTTGAAGGAACATTCAATTGACATTCAACTGAGTCATCCAGATGACCTGTTTCATCTTTTTGGTTCCAATGAACGCCATCTTCGTTTGATGGAAGAAGAGCTTGATGTTGTGATTCATGCTCGTACGGAGATTGTCCAGGTTTTGGGAGAAGAGAATGCCTGTGAGGAAGCTCGTCAGGTTATTCAAGCTCTCATGGTTTTGGTGAATCGTGGGATGACAGTCGGCACACCAGATGTGGTGACTGCGATTAGCATGGTCAAAAACGATGAAATCGACAAGTTTGTTGCCCTTTACGAAGAAGAAATCATCAAGGACAATACAGGTAAACCGATTCGCGTCAAAACATTGGGTCAAAAGCTTTATGTGGATAGTGTTAAACAGCACGATGTGACCTTTGGAATCGGACCAGCAGGGACAGGGAAGACCTTTCTTGCAGTGACCTTGGCAGTGACTGCCCTTAAACGTGGGCAGGTCAAGCGAATTATCCTGACACGCCCAGCGGTGGAAGCAGGAGAGAGTCTAGGTTTTCTTCCGGGTGATCTCAAGGAGAAGGTGGATCCTTACCTTCGACCTGTTTATGATGCCTTGTATCAGATTCTCGGCAAAGACCAAACAACTCGTCTCATGGAGCGTGAAATTATTGAAATCGCCCCCCTTGCCTATATGCGTGGACGGACCTTGGATGATGCCTTTGTCATTCTCGATGAGGCACAAAATACGACCATCATGCAGATGAAGATGTTCCTGACTCGTTTAGGCTTTAATTCTAAAATGATTGTCAATGGAGATATCAGTCAGATTGACCTTCCGCGTAATGTCAAGTCCGGTTTAATTGATGCCCAAGAAAAGCTCAATAACATTCATCAAATTGACTTTGTTCATTTTTCAGCCAAGGATGTGGTTCGCCATCCAGTTGTCGCTCAGATTATCCGAGCTTATGAACCAGCACCAGTGAAAAAGGCAGAGAGTGAAGAATTAGAGTCTTAACCTCTGTCTGAAAGATAGTTCTTTTGTACTTAAAGTTATCTCAATACTAAGTATAAATTTGCTTTTTAGATATTTCATTCAATATCCTTATCTTAGTTAGAAACTTTTCAAGCGGAGGAAACGTATGGAATCAATTTTTGTAAAACTTGCCCAGTATCCGTCTATAGAAACGGAGCGTTTATTGCTTCGACCTGTAACCTTGGATGATGCGGAAGCAATGTTTGCCTATGCCTCGGATAAGGATAATACACGTTACACTTTTCCAACTAATCAAAATTTAGAAGAAACCAAAAATAATATTGCTCAGTTTTATCTAGCCAATCCATTGGGACGGTGGGGAATAGAACTAAAAAGCAATGGTCAGTTTATTGGAACCATTGACTTGCACAAGATTGATCCTGTTCTTAAGAAGGCAGCTATTGGCTACATTATCAATAAAAAGTATTGGAATCAAGGATTGACGACAGAAGCCAATCGTGCCGTAATTGAGCTAGCTTTTGAGAAAATCGGAATGAACAAGTTAGTTGCTTTACACGATAAGGCTAATCCCGCGTCAGGAAAGGTCATGGAGAAATCAGGAATGCGTTTTTCCCACGAAGAACCTTATGCTTGTATGGACCAGCATGAAGAAGGCCGAATCGTGACAAGAGTTCATTATGTCTTGACCAAGGAAGACTATTTTGCAAATAAATAAGCAGTTGAGAAGAAATTTTCAACTGTTTTTTCTTCCTTTTACGAATAATCTAAGAGAGGAGAAAATATGGAAGCAATTATCGAGAAAATCAAAGAGTATAAAATCATTGTCATCTGTACTGGTCTGGGATTACTTGTCGGAGGATTTTTCCTGCTAAAGCCAGCTCCACACACACCTGTCAAAGAAAGGAATTTGCAGGCAGAAGTTGCAGCTGTTTCCAAGGATTCATCGACCGAAAAGGAAGTGAAGGAAGAAAAGGAAGAACCGGTTGAACAAGATCTAATCACAGTAGATGTAAAAGGCGCTGTTAAAGCACCTGGAATTTATGATTTGCCGGTAGGTAGTCGAGTCAATGATGCTGTTCAGAAGGCTGGTGGCTTGACAGAGCAAGCAGACAGCAAGTCGCTCAATCTAGCTCAGAAAATCAGTGATGAGGCTCTGGTTTACGTTCCAACTAAGGGAGAAGAAGCAGCTAGTCAGCAGACTGCTTCGGGGACGCCTTCTTCAACAAGCAAGGACAAGAAGGTCAATCTCAACAAGGCCAGTCTGGAAGAACTCAAGCAGGTAAAGGGACTGGGAGGAAAACGAGCTCAGGACATTATCGATCATCGTGAGGCAAATGGGAAATTTAAGTCGGTTGATGAACTCAAGAATGTCTCTGGAATTGGTGCCAAGACCATAGAAAAGTTAAAAGATTATGTTACAGTGGATTAAGAATTTCCCCATTCCCCTAATTTACCTGAGTTTTCTATTGCTTTGGATTTATTATGCTATTTTCTCAGCATCCTATCTTGCTTTGTTGGGCTTTGTTTTTCTGCTAGTTTGTCTCTTTATTCAATTTCCTTGGAAATCAGCTAGTAAAGTTCTACTGCTTTGTGGAATCTTTGGCTTCTGGTTTCTGTTTCAAAATTGGCAACAGAGTCAAGCGAGTCAAAATTTGGCGGATTCTGTTGAAAGGGTACGGATTTTGCCTGACACTATTAAAGTCAATGGTGATAGTCTGTCCTTTCGTGGTAAGTCTGATGAACGCATTTTTCAAGTCTATTATAAACTCCAATTCGAGGAGGAGAAAGAATCCTTTCAAGCTTTAACAGATCTTCATGAGATAGGACTAGAAGGAAAACTTTCGGAGCCAGAGGGGCAGAGGAATTTTGGTGGCTTTAATTACCAAGCCTATCTGAAAACTCAGGGGATTTACCAGACTCTCAATATCAAAAAAATCCAGTCACTTCAAAAGGTTGGTAGTTGGGATATAGGTGAAAACCTGTCCAGTTTACGTCGAAAGGCTGTAGTTTGGATTAAGACGCATTTTCCAGATCCTATGCGCAATTACATGACGGGGCTTCTATTAGGACATCTGGACACGGACTTTGAGGAGATGAATGAGCTTTATTCCAGTCTAGGAATTATCCACCTCTTTGCCCTGTCTGGTATGCAGGTAGGATTTTTCATGGATGGATTTAAGAAACTACTCTTGCGATTGGGCTTGACCCAAGAAAAGTTGAAATGGCTGACCTATCCCTTTTCCATTCTCTATGCTGGTCTGACAGGATTTTCAGCATCTGTTGTTCGCAGTCTCCTGCAAAAGCTACTGGCTCAACATGGTATTAAGGGCTTGGATAATTTTGCCTTGACGGTCCTTGTCCTCTTTATTGTCATGCCTAACTTTTTCTTGACAGCAGGAGGTGTCTTGTCCTGCGCCTATGCTTTTATCTTGACCATGACCAGCAAAGAAGGGGAGGGGCTTAAGGCTATTGCCAGAGAAAGTCTAGTCATTTCCTTTGGAATATTGCCCATTCTGTCCTTCTATTTTGCGGAATTTCAACCTTGGTCCATTCTTTTGACCTTTGTCTTTTCCTTTCTATTTGACTTGGTCTTCTTACCGCTCTTGTCTATCTTATTTGCCCTTTCCTTTCTCTATCCAGTCATTCAGCTGAATTTTATCTTTGAATGGTTGGAAAGCATTATTCGCTTGGTGTCGCAGGTGGCAAGTAGACCTCTGGTCTTTGGACAACCCAATGCATGGCTTTTAATCTTATTGTTAATTTCCTTGGCTTTGGTCTATGATTTGAGGAAAAACATTAAAAGGCTAGTAGTATTGAGCTTGTTGATTACAGGACTCTTTTTCTTGACCAAGCATCCACTGGAAAATGAAATCACCATGCTGGATGTGGGGCAAGGAGAAAGTATTTTCCTACGGGATGTAACTGGGAAAACTATTCTCCTAGATGTTGGTGGCAAGGCAGAGTCTGATAAGAAAATCGAAAAATGGCAAGAAAAGGCGACGACCAGCAATGCCCAGCGAACCTTGATTCCCTATCTCAAAAGTCGAGGAGTAGCCAAGATTGACCAGCTGGTTTTGACAAACACAGACAAGGAGCATGTTGGAGATTTGTTGGAGGTGGCCAAGGCTTTCCATGTAGGCGAAATTTTAGTGTCCAAAGGCAGTTTGAAACAGAAGGAATTTGTTGCAGAACTACAGGCAACTCAAACTAAGGTGCGCAGTGTGACAACAGGAGAGAACTTGCCAATTTTTGGAAGTCAGTTAGAACTCCTATCTCCAAGGAAAATAGGAGATGGAGGTTATGATGATTCCCTGGTTCTGTATGGAAAACTCTTGGATAAAAATTTTCTTTTCACAGGAAATTTGGAGGAAAAAGGAGAGAAGGACGTGCTGAAGCATTATCCTGACCTAGAGGTAGATGTTTTGAAAGCTAGCCAACATGGCTCTAAACAATCATCAAGTTCAGCATTTCTAGAACAGCTCAAACCAGAGATTACTCTTATCTCAGTTGGAAAGAACAATCGAACGAAACTCCCCCATCAGGAAACCTTGACACGACTGGAAGGTATCAATAGCAAAGTTTACCGAACTGACCACCAAGGAGCTATACGCTTTAAAGGGTGGAAAAGTTGGAAAATCGAAACGGTTGGTTAATGAGCAGAAACTTTTCAAAAAAATAACTTTTTATCTTGACAAGAGCTAGAAAACTTGGTATCATATAAAAGTTGAGAAAAGCAGAAGTGAGAGCTTCTCGCCTTGTGACATTAAGTTGCCTGGCCCTACGGATGAAAAGTTTCTAAGAAACGCTATCATAACGTGCGGGCTTGTATATTTACGGGTCCGCTATTGTTTTTCTCTAATAAAACAAAAGAGGTGAAAACCATAGCAAAGCAAGACTTATTCATCAATGATGAGATTCGTGTACGTGAAGTTCGCTTGATTGGTCTTGAAGGAGAACAGCTAGGCATCAAGCCACTCAGTGAAGCGCAAGCTTTGGCTGATAACGCTAATGTTGACCTAGTATTGATTCAACCCCAAGCCAAACCGCCTGTTGCAAAAATTATGGACTACGGTAAGTTCAAGTTTGAGTACCAGAAGAAGCAAAAAGAACAACGTAAAAAACAAAGTGTTGTTACTGTGAAAGAAGTTCGTCTAAGTCCAACTATTGACAAGGGTGACTTTGATACAAAACTTCGCAATGCACGCAAATTCCTTGAAAAAGGAAATAAAGTTAAGGTATCTATTCGCTTTAAGGGTCGTATGATTACCCATAAAGAGATTGGTGCAAAAGTTTTAGCCGAGTTTGCTGAAGCAACTCAAGATATTGCCATCATCGAACAACGTGCTAAAATGGATGGACGTCAAATGTTCATGCAATTGGCGCCAGCGACTGACAAAAAATAATTGTCAGAAAGTTAAATAAAGGAGAAAAAATCATGCCAAAACAAAAAACACACCGCGCATCAGCTAAACGTTTCAAACGTACAGGTTCTGGTGGACTTAAACGTTTCCGTGCTTACACTTCTCACCGTTTCCACGGAAAAACTAAGAAACAACGTCGTCATCTTCGTAAAGCATCTATGGTGCATTCAGGAGATTACAAACGTATCAAAGCAATGCTTACTCGCTTGAAATAATAGCTTGACTGTAAGTAAACAATTCTAGGAAATATTTGGAGGAAATAAAACATGGCACGTGTTAAAGGTGGCGTTGTATCACGCAAACGTCGTAAACGTATTCTTAAATTAGCAAAAGGTTACTATGGAGCTAAACACATCTTGTTCCGTACTGCAAAAGAACAAGTAATGAACTCTTACTACTATGCATACCGTGACCGTCGTCAGAAAAAACGTGACTTCCGCAAATTGTGGATCACTCGTATCAATGCGGCAGCTCGTATGAACGGACTTTCATACTCACAATTGATGCATGGTTTGAAATTGGCTGAGATCGAAGTTAACCGTAAAATGCTTGCTGACTTGGCTGTTAACGATGCAGCAGCTTTCACAGCTCTTGCAGATGCAGCTAAAGCAAAACTTGGTAAATAATAACAGATAAGACTGGAACAGGATTGTCCCAGTCTTTTTAAAAATAAAGGAGAAAAATATGGCTTCAAAAATGCTACACACTTGCTTGCGAGTAGAAAATCTCGAAAAATCAATCGCATTTTATCAAGATGCTTTTGGTTTTAAAGAATTGCGTCGCAGAGATTTTCCAGACCATGCCTTCACGATTGTCTATCTAGGTCTTGAGGGTGATGACTATGAGTTGGAGTTGACTTATAACTATGATCACGGTCCTTATGTGGTTGGAGATGGGTTTGCCCATATCGCCCTCAGTACACCTGATCTTGAGGCACTTCATAAAGAGCATAGTGCAAAAGGATATGAAGTGACTGAGCCAAATGGTCTACCAGGAACTGCACCAAACTATTACTTTGTCAAAGACCCTGATGGCTACAAGGTTGAAGTCATTCGTGAAAAATAATCTCGTGATGTCAAGTAGAATGTTCGTTTTCTACTTGACTTTTTTTAGCTGAAAGAGTATACTAATAAAAATTTAACCTTTAAGGGGAGTCCAGAGAGACTCACAAGGTGTCAGATAAAAGAATAGTACAATTTTCTAGAGGAGACTTTTTGAGTGTGCTCTCTTGTGTTGTACGATTTTAACTGAGGCCTTGCACTAGCAAGGTCTTTTCTTTGTCTGGTCCCCTTAAAATTTAAGGAGGAAAAGTCATGAATCCCACATGTAAGAAACGTTTGGGTGCCATTCGTTTGGAAACCATGAAGGTGGTTGCACAGGAGGAAATCGCGCCAGCAATCTTTGAATTAGTCCTAGAAGGGGAAATGGTTGAAGCCATGCGAGCAGGTCAATTTCTACATCTGCGCGTGCCTGATGATGCCCATCTCTTGCGTCGTCCTATTTCAATTTCGTCTATTGATAAGGTAAAGAAGCAGTGTCATCTCATTTATAGGATTGAGGGAGCTGGGACAGCTATTTTTTCAACCTTAAGTCAGGGAGATACTCTTGATGTGATGGGACCTCAGGGGAATGGATTTGACTTGTCTGATCTGGATGAGCAGAGCCAGATTCTCTTAGTTGGAGGGGGGATTGGTGTACCTCCTTTACTTGAGGTGGCCAAGGAATTGCATGCGCGTGGAGTAAAAGTAGTGACAGTCCTTGGTTTTGCTAATAAGGATGCTGTTATTTTAGAGACGGAATTAGCTCAATATGGTCAGGTCTTTGTAACGACAGATGATGGTTCTTATGGTATTAAGGGAAATGTTTCCGTTGTTATCAAGGATTTAGACAATCAATTTGATGCTGTTTACTCATGTGGGGCTCCAGGAATGATGAAGTATATCAATCAAACTTTTTATGACCACCCAAGAGCCTATCTATCTCTGGAATCTCGTATGGCTTGTGGGATGGGGGCCTGCTATGCCTGCGTCCTAAAAGTGCCAGAAAGCGAGACGGTCAGCCAACGTGTCTGTGAAGATGGTCCTGTTTTCCGCACAGGAACAGTTGTATTATAAGGAGAAAATCATGACTACAAATCGTTTACAAGTTTCTCTACCGGGCTTGGACTTGAAAAACCCCATTATTCCAGCATCAGGCTGTTTTGGTTTTGGACAAGAGTATGCCAAGTACTATGATTTAGACCTTTTGGGTTCTATTATGATCAAGGCGACAACTCTTGAACCCCGTTTTGGAAATCCAACTCCAAGAGTGGCAGAAACACCCGCTGGTATGCTCAATGCAATCGGTTTGCAAAATCCTGGTTTGGAAGTTGTTTTGGCTGAAAAGTTACCTTGGCTAGAAAGAGAATATCCAAATCTTCCTATTATCGCCAATGTAGCTGGTTTTTCAAAACAAGAGTATGCGGCTGTTTCTCATGGTATTTCCAAGGCAGCTAATGTGAAGGCTATTGAGCTCAATATTTCTTGTCCCAACGTAGATCACTGTAATCATGGACTCTTGATTGGTCAAGATCCTGATCTGGCTTATGATGTGGTGAAAGCAGCTGTGGAAGCCTCTGATGTGCCAGTTTATGTCAAGTTAACCCCTAGTGTGACCGATATCGTCACTGTCGCAAAAGCTGCAGAAGATGCGGGAGCAAGTGGCTTAACCATGATTAATACTCTTGTTGGTATGCGCTTTGATCTCAAAACCAGAAAACCAATCTTGGCCAATGGCACAGGTGGAATGTCTGGTCCAGCAGTCTTTCCAGTAGCCCTCAAACTCATCCGCCAAGTCGCACAAACAACAGACCTGCCCATCATTGGAATGGGAGGAGTGGATTCGGCAGAAGATGCCCTAGAAATGTATCTGGCTGGAGCATCGGCCATTGGAGTTGGAACAGCTAACTTTACTAATCCATATGCCTGTCCTGATATCATCGAAAATCTGCCAAAAGCCATGGACAAATACGGCATTAGCAGTCTGGAAGATCTACGCAAGGAAGTAAAAGAGTCTCTGAGGTAAACTGCAATCAATCTGTTCTTGATTTTTTATTAGTTTGTAATGTTGACTATAGAGAATTTTGATATAATGAAATGAGTAAGAACAGAGGAAGTAAATTAATGAAGAAATTGAGATTTATTTTTTTAGCCCTGCTATTTTTCTTAGTCAGACCAGAGAGTGCAATGGCTAGCGATGGTACTTGGCAAGGAAAACAATACCTGAAAGCAGATGGCAGTCAAGCAGCTAATGAGTGGATTTTTGATACTCACTATCAATCTTGGTTTTATATAAAAGCAGATGCCAACTATGCTGAAAATGAATGGCTGAAACAAGGTGACGACTATTTTTACCTCAAATCTGGTGGCTATATGGCAAAATCAGAATGGGTAGAAGACAAGGGAGTCTTCTATTATCTTGACCAAGATGGAAAGATGAAAAGAAATGCCTGGGTAGGAACTTCCTATGTTGGTGCAACAGGTGCCAAGGTAATAGAAAATTGGGTCTATGATTCTCAATACGACGCTTGGTTTTATATCAAAGCAGATGGACAACACGCAGAGAAAGAATGGCTCCAAATTAAAGGGAAGGACTATTATTTTAAATCTGGTGGTTATCTACTAACAAGTCAGTGGATTGAACAGGCTTATGTAAGTGCTAGTGGCGCAAAAGTACAGCAAGGTTGGCTTTTTGACAAACAATACCAA
Organism: Streptococcus mitis; assembly: GCF_047460035.1. Taxonomy (GTDB): domain Bacteria; phylum Bacillota; class Bacilli; order Lactobacillales; family Streptococcaceae; genus Streptococcus; species Streptococcus mitis_DW. The sequence goes on from NZ_JASHHB010000003.1 coordinate 52,747, forward strand.
TCTTGGTTTTATATCAAAGAAAATGGAAATCATGGTGATAAAGAATGGATTTTCGAAAATGGTCACTATTATTATCTAAAATCCGGTGGCTATATGGCAGCCAATGAATGGATTTTGGATAAGGAGTCATGGTTTTATCTAAAATCTGATGGCAAAATGGCTGAGAAAGAATGGATATACGATTCTAAAAATCAAGCCTGGTACTACTTCAAATCCGGTGGCTACATGGCAAAAAATGAGACTATTGACGGTCATCAGCTAGGAAACGATGGAAAGTGGAATAAGGAGTCCAAGACTAGCTCTGATTATTATCAGGTCCTTCCAGTGACTGCAAATATCTATAATGCAGATGGTGAAAAGCTGTCCTATATATCGCAAGGTAGTGTTGTTTGGCTAGATAAGGATAGAAAAAGTGATGACAAGCGCCTGGCTATTACTATTTCTGGTTTGTCAGGCTATATGAAAACAGAAGATTTACAAGCACTAGATGCCAGCAAGGATTTTATCCCTTATTTTGAGAGTGATGGACATCGTTTTTATCACTATGTGGCTCAGAATGCTAGTATCCCAGTAGCTGCTCATCTTTCTGATATGGAAGTAGGCAAGAAATATTATTCGGCAGATGGCCTGCATTTTGAAGGTTTTAAGCTTGAAAATCCCTTCCTTTTTAAAGATTTGACAGAGGCTACAAACTACAGTGCTGAAGACTTGGATAAGGTATTTAGTCTGCTAAATATTAATAATAGCCTCTTAGAAAATAAGGGAGCTACCTTTAAGGAAGCCGAAGAACATTACCATATCAATGCCCTCTATCTCCTTGCTCATAGTGCCTTAGAAAGCGACTGGGGACGTAGCAAGATTGCCAAAGATAAGAATAATTTCTTTGGAATTACAGCCTATGATACGACACCTTACCTTTCTGCCAAGACATTTGATGATGTGGATAAGGGAATTTTAGGTGCAACAAAGTGGATTAAGGAAAATTATATCGATAGGGGCAGAACTTTCCTTGGAAATAAGGCGTCTGGTATGAATGTGGAATATGCCTCAGACCCTTATTGGGGCGAAAAAATTGCTAGTGTGATGATGAAAATCAACGAGAAACTAGGTGGCAAAGATTAGTCCTATAATTGGATATGATTTGAGTGAGTAGTAATACTCTTCGAAAATCTCTTCAAACCACGTCAACTTCGCCTTGCCGTACTCAAGCACAGCCTGCGGCTAGTTTCCTAGTTTGCTCTTTGATTTTCATTGAGTATAAGTTAAAAATCCTGATTTCAAGTAAAATCAGGATTTTTTCATGGATGCGATTTTTTCTGGATCTGGTGTGACACGGAGGGTCTTTTGTCCTGTGTAAGTAACAAAGCCTGGTTTTCCGCCAGTTGGTTTGTTGAGTTTCTTGACTTCAATCATATCTACCTGAACCAGATTTGACAGGCGACCTTGAGAGAAGTAGGCTGCAAGTTCTGCCGCGTCTGTTTTGACTTCATCAGATGGGTCAAGATTTCCTGAGATAACAACGTGGCTTCCAGGAATATCCTTGGCATGGAACCAAAGTTCCTCCTTGCGGGCCATTTTAAAGGTTAGTTCCTCATTTTGTAGGTTATTGCGGCCGACATAGATAATGGTTTTGCCATCACTCGCCAGATATTGTTCTGGTTTTTTACGTTTCTGGATTTTCTCCCGTTGTCTTCTGCGGATAAAGCCAGTTTGGATTAATTCTTCACGGATTTCAGCGATTTCTTCCAGTCCAGCTTGGTTGAGGACGGTTTCTACACTTTCCAAATAGAGAATAGTTGCCTTGGTTTCTTCAATCAAATCAGTCAAGTATTTGACAGCTTCTTTGAGTTTCTGATACCGTTTAAAATAGCGTTGGGCATTCTGGTTGGGAGTCAAGGCCTTATCAAGCGCAATCGTGATAGGTTGGTTGGTGTAGTAGTTGTCTAGGATAACCTGGTCTTGGTCGTTAGGCACTTGGTGGAGGAAGGTTGTCAGCAATTCCCCTTTTTGACGAAATTCCTCAGCGTTGTCTGTCGCCAGTAACTCTTTTTCTTGTTTTTTAAGCTTATGACGATTTTTTTGAAGTTCATTTTCAACACGACGAATGAGTTCACTGGCTTGCTGTTTGACGCGGTCGCGCTCAGCCTTATCCTTATAGTAGATGTCCAACAAATCAGAAAGACTGGTAAAAGGTTCTCCCACCTGATTTGCAAAAGGAACTGGGCTGAAGGAAGTCTCAGTCAGGCATGGCTTGGTTTCTTGATGGAAAAAGTTTCGGAAAGTAGATAGTTTATCACTAACCAGAATGTTTTCCAATTCATTTGCCGTATCGCGTCCCAGACCTTGAAAGAGGCTTTGAAGATTTTTTGCTGTTAGTTCTTGGGTTTGCAGGATTTCAAAGAGTTTCTCGTCCTTGATCGTAAAAGGATTGAGAGATGCCGTACTTGGCGGAGCGATGTAGGTCGACCCAGGAAGCAAGGTGCGGTAGCTATTTTGTGAAAATCCGACGTGTTTAATGACTTCGAGAATTTTATGACTGCTCTTATCAACCAGTAGAATATTACTGTGTTTCCCCATAATTTCGATAATCAAGGTTGCCTGGATATGGTCTCCAATCTCGTTTTTATTGGAAACTGTCATTTCCACAATGCGGTCATTTTCCACTTGCTCAATCGACTCAATCAGGGCACCCTGTAAATACTTTCTCAAAACCATGATAAAGGTAGAAGGTTGGGCTGGATTTTCAAAAGTCGTTTGGGTCAGCTGAATGCGTCCAAAAACTGGATGGGCAGAAAGGAGCAGGCGATGACTTTGGCGATTGCTGCGGATTTGCAAGACCAACTCTTGTTCAAAAGGTTGATTGATTTTCTGGATGCGACCGTTCACTAACTCTCTTCGCAATTCCTCAACCATGTGGTGTAAAAAAAATCCGTCAAATGACATCGTTCTCTCCTTGTGATTGTATTCCATAGTATTATATCAAAAAGGTAGAATAAAATCATGGAAATGTGGTATAATAAAGCCAAGTAAAGAGAAACGAGAAGCACATGTATATTGAAATGGTAGATGAAACTGGTCAAGTTTCAAAAGAAATGTTGCAACAAACCCAAGAGATTTTGGAATTTGCAGCCCAAAAATTAGGAAAAGAAGACAAGGAGATGGCAGTTACCTTTGTGACCAATGAGCGTAGTCATGAACTCAATCTGGAGTACCGTGACACCGACCGTCCGACAGATGTCATCAGCCTTGAATATAAACCAGAGTTGGAAATTGCCTTTGACGAAGAAGATTTGCTTGAAAATCCAGAATTAGCAGAGATGATGTCTGAGTTTGATGCCTATATTGGGGAATTGTTCATCTCTATTGATAAGGCTCATGAGCAGGCTGAGGAATATGGCCACAGCTTTGAGCGTGAGATGGGCTTCTTGGCAGTACACGGCTTTTTACATATTAACGGCTATGATCACTACACTCCGGAAGAAGAAGCGGAGATGTTCGGTTTACAAGAAGAAATTTTGACAGCCTATGGACTCACAAGACAATAAACGAAAATGGAAAAATCGTGACCTGATATCCAGTTTAGAATTTGCTCTTACAGGAATTTTTACTGCCATAAAGGAAGAACGCAATATGCGAAAACATGCGGTGACGGCTCTCGTGGTCATCCTCGCAGGTTTTGTTTTTCAGGTGTCACGAATCGAATGGCTCTTTCTCCTATTGAGCATTTTTTTGGTAGTAGCCTTTGAAATTATCAATTCTGCTATCGAGAATGTGGTGGATTTGGCCAGTCACTATCACTTTTCTATGCTGGCTAAAAATGCCAAGGATATGGCGGCTGGCGCGGTATTAGTGGTCTCTCTTTTCGCAGCCTTAACAGGCGCATTGATTTTTCTCCCACGAATCTGGGACTTAATATTTTAAACAGTAAGAGGAAATTATGACTTTTAAATCAGGCTTTGTAGCCATTTTAGGACGTCCCAATGTTGGGAAGTCAACTTTTTTGAATCACGTTATGGGGCAAAAAATCGCCATCATGAGTGACAAGGCGCAGACAACGCGCAACAAAATCATGGGAATTTACACGACCGATAAGGAGCAAATTGTCTTTATCGACACACCAGGGATTCACAAGCCTAAAACGGCTCTTGGAGATTTCATGGTCGAATCTGCCTATAGTACCCTTCGTGAAGTGGATACTGTTCTTTTCATGGTGCCCGCTGATGAAGCGCGTGGTAAGGGGGACGACATGATTATTGAGCGTCTTAAGGCTGCCAAGGTCCCTGTGATTCTGGTGGTGAATAAGATTGATAAGGTCCACCCAGACCAGCTTTTGTCTCAGATTGATGATTTCCGTAATCAGATGGACTTCAAGGAAATTGTTCCAATCTCAGCCCTTCAGGGAAATAACGTGTCTCGTCTAGTTGATATTTTGAGTGAGAATCTGGACGAAGGTTTCCAGTATTTCCCGTCTGATCAAATCACAGACCATCCAGAACGTTTCTTGGTTTCAGAAATGGTTCGCGAGAAAGTCTTGCATCTAACTCGTGAAGAGATTCCGCATTCGGTAGCAGTAGTTGTGGATTCTATGAAACGAGATGAAGAGACAGATAAGGTCCATATCCGTGCAACCATTATGGTCGAGCGAGATAGCCAAAAAGGGATTATCATCGGTAAAGGTGGTGCTATGCTTAAGAAAATTGGTAGTATGGCCCGTCGTGATATCGAACTCATGCTAGGAGACAAGGTCTTCCTAGAAACCTGGGTCAAGGTCAAGAAAAACTGGCGCGATAAAAAGCTAGATTTGGCTGACTTTGGCTATAATGAAAAAGAATACTAAGTAGAGGTGGGCTCATGCCTGCTTCTTGTTTTTACAGAAGGAGGACTTATGCCTGAATTACCTGAGGTTGAAACTGTTCGACGTAGCTTGGAAAAATTGATTTTGGGAAAGAAGATTTCGAGTATAGAAATTCGCTATCCCAAGATGATTAAGACAGATTTGGATGAGTTTCGCAAGGAAGTGCCTGGTCAAGTTGTTGAGTCAATGGGACGTCGTGGTAAATATTTACTTTTCTACCTGACAGACAAGGTCATGATTTCCCATCTGCGAATGGAAGGCAAGTATTTTTATTATCCAGACCAGGTTCCTGAACGCAAGCATGCCCATGTTTTCTTTCAGTTTGAAGATGGTGGCACGCTTGTTTATGAGGATGTACGCAAGTTTGGAACCATGGAACTCTTGGCTCCTGACCTTTTGGAAGCCTACTTTATTTCTAAAAAATTAGGTCCTGAACCAAGCGAACAAGACTTTGATGCGCAGGTCTTTCAAGCTGCCCTATCCAAGTCCAAAAAGCCTATCAAATCCCATCTTTTAGACCAGACTTTGGTAGCTGGACTTGGCAATATCTATGTGGATGAGGTTCTCTGGCGAGCTCAGGTTCATCCAGCAAGACCTTCCCAGACTTTGACATCAGCAGAAGCGACAGCTATTCATGACCAGACCATTGCTGTATTGGGACAGGCTGTTGAAAAAGGTGGTTCCACCATTCGGACCTATACCAATGCCTTTGGGGAAGATGGAACCATGCAGGATTTTCATCAAGTCTATGACAAGGCTGGTCAAGAATGTTCACGTTGTGGCACCATCATTGAGAAAATCCAACTAGGTGGACGAGGCACCCACTTTTGTCCAAACTGCCAAAGGAGGAGCTGATGGGGAAAATCATCGGAATCACAGGAGGAATTGCCTCGGGTAAGTCAACTGTGACAAATTTTCTTAGACAGCAAGGTTTTCAAGTGGTGGATGCCGATGCAGTCGTCCACCAACTACAGAAACCTGGTGGTCGTCTGTTTGAGGCTCTAGTTCAGCATTTTGGTCAAGAAATCATTCTAGAAAATGGAGAACTCAATCGCCCTCTCCTAGCTAGTCTCATCTTTTCAAATCCTGAGGAACGAGAATGGTCTAAGCGAATCCAAGGGGAGATTATTCGTGAAGAACTGGCTACTTTGAGAGACCAGTTGGTTCAGACAGAAGAGATTTTTTTCATGGATATTCCCCTGCTTTTTGAGCAGGACTACAGCGCTTGGTTTGATGAGACGTGGTTGGTCTATGTGGACCGAGATACCCAAGTAGAACGTTTAATGAAAAGAGACCAGTTGTCCAAAAATGAAGCTGAATCTCGTCTGGCAGCCCAGTGGCCTTTAGAGCAAAAGAAAGGTTTAGCTAGCCATGTTCTAGACAATAATGGCAATCTGGACCAGCTTCTTACTCAAGTGCGTATCCTTCTCGAGGGAGGTAAGCAATATGACAGAGATTAACTGGAAGGATAATTTGCGTATTGCCTGGTTTGGTAATTTTCTGACAGGAGCCAGTATTTCTTTGGTTGTGCCCTTTATGCCCATTTTTGTGGAAAATCTGGGTGTAGGGAGTGAGCAAGTCGCTTTTTATGCAGGTTTAGCTATTTCTGTCTCTGCTATTTCTGCGGCGCTCTTTTCTCCTATCTGGGGTATTCTTGCCGATAAATACGGTCGAAAATCCATGATGATTCGTGCTGGTCTGGCCATGACTATCACTATGGGAGGCTTGGCTTTTGTCCCAAATATTTATTGGTTAATCTTTCTTCGTTTACTGAATGGTGTATTTGCAGGTTTTGTTCCCAATGCAACAGCCTTGATAGCCAGTCAGGTTCCCAAGGAGAAATCAGGCTCTGCCTTAGGTACTTTGTCTACAGGTGTAGTTGCAGGCACTCTAACTGGTCCTTTTATTGGTGGCTTTATCGCAGAATTATTTGGAATTCGTACGGTTTTCTTACTGGTTGGTAGTTTTCTGTTTTTAGCTGCTATTTTGACTATTTGCTTTATTAAGGAAGATTTTAAACCAGTAGCCAAGGAAAAGGCTATTCCAACAAAGGAATTATTTACATCGGTCAAATATCCTTATCTTTTGGTCAATCTCTTTTTAACCAGTTTTGTCATCCAATTTTCAGCCCAATCGATTGGCCCTATTTTGGCTCTTTATGTACGCGACTTAGGGCAGACAGAGAATCTTCTTTTTGTCTCTGGTTTGATTGTGTCCAGCATGGGCTTTTCCAGCATGATGAGTGCAGGAGTCATGGGTAAGCTAGGTGACAAGGTGGGCAATCATCGTCTCTTGGTTGTAGCACAGTTTTATTCAGTTATCATCTATCTCCTCTGTGCCAATGCATCTAGTCCCCTTCAACTAGGACTCTATCGTTTCCTCTTTGGCTTGGGAACCGGTGCGCTGATTCCTGGGATTAATGCCCTACTCAGCAAAATGACTCCCAAAGCCGGCATTTCGAGGGTCTTTGCCTTCAATCAGGTATTCTTTTATCTGGGAGGTGTCGTTGGTCCCATGGCAGGTTCTGCAGTAGCAGGTCAATTTGGCTACCATGCAGTCTTTTATGCGACAAGCCTTTGTGTTGCCTTTAGTTGTCTCTTTAACCTGCTTCAATTTCGAACATTATTAAAAGTAAAGGAAATCTAGTGCGAGTAAAAATTAATCTCAAATGCTCCTCTTGTGGCAGTATCAATTACCTAACCAGTAAAAATTCAAAAACCCATCCAGACAAGATCGAGGTTTTAAAGTATTGTCCCAAGGAAAGAAAAGTAACCCTACATCTTGAATCTAAGTAGATTTTATGGTAAAATAATAAGGATTTTAAGGAGTTTGATATGTATAACCTATTATTAACCATTTTATTAGTATTATCTGTTGTGATTGTGATTGCGATTTTCATGCAACCAACCAAAAACCAATCCAGCAATGTATTTGATGCCAGCTCAGGTGATTTGTTTGAACGCAGTAAAGCACGCGGTTTTGAAGCTGTAATGCAGCGTTTGACAGGGATTTTAGTCTTTTTCTGGCTAGCCATTGCCTTAGCATTGACGGTATTATCAAGTAGATAAGAAAATAATGGGCAGGACTAGGTCTTTGCCTCTTTTTATTTTTAAAGGATGTTTGAGAAGGTTTTACAGTAAAAGAAAATTAAAAAATCTAGAAAGAAAATATGAAAGATAGAATAAAAGAATATTTGAAAGATAAGGGAAAGGTAACGGTCAATGACTTGGCTCAGGCTTTGGGAAAAGACGGTTCCAAGGATTTTCGTGAGTTGATTAAAACCTTGTCCCTAATGGAAAGAAAGCACCAGATACGCTTTGAGGAAGATGGCAGTCTGGCTTTGGAAGCCAAGAAAAAACATGAGATTACTCTCAAGGGGATTTTTCATGCCCATAAAAATGGCTTTGGTTTTGTCAGTCTGGAAGGGGAAGAGGACGACCTTTTTGTAGGAAAAAATGATGTCAATTATGCTATTGATGGCGATACCGTTGAGGTCGTCATCAAGAAAGTCGCTGATCGCAACAAGGGAACAGCAGCGGAAGCCAAAATTATTGATATTCTAGAGCACAGTTTGACAACCGTTGTTGGACAAATCGTTCTAGATCAGGAAAAGCCTAAGTATGCCGGCTACATCCGTTCTAAAAACCAGAAAATTAGCCAGCTGATTTATGTTAAGAAACCTGCCCTTAAACTAGAAGGAACAGAAGTTCTTAAGGTCTTTATCGACAAATACCCAAGCAAGAAACATGATTTCTTTGTCGCTAGTGTCCTCGATGTGGTGGGGCATTCAACGGATGTCGGAATTGATGTCCTTGAGGTTTTGGAGTCTATGGACATTGTCTCAGAATTTCCAGAAGTTGTTGTCAAGGAAGCAGAAAGTGTGCCGGATGCTCCGTCTCAAAAGGATATGGAAGGTCGTCTGGATCTAAGAGATGAGATTACCTTTACCATTGACGGTGCTGATGCCAAGGACTTGGACGATGCGGTGCATATCAAGACCTTGAAAAATGGGAATCTGGAGCTTGGAGTTCACATTGCAGACGTTTCCTACTATGTGACAGAAGGTTCTGCCCTTGACAAGGAAGCTCTTAACCGCGCGACTTCAGTCTATGTAACAGACCGAGTGGTTCCAATGCTTCCAGAACGACTGTCTAATGGAATTTGCTCTCTCAATCCTCAAGTTGACCGTCTGACCCAGTCTGCCATTATGGAGATTGATAAACATGGTCGTGTAGTCAATTACACCATTACACAAACGGTTATCAAGACAAGCTTCCGTATGACCTATAGTGATGTCAATGATATCCTAGCAGGTGACGAGGAAAAGAGACAAGAGTATCAGAAAATTGTTCCTAGTATAGAACTTATGGCCAAGCTCCATGAAATTTTAGAAAACATGCGTGTGAAACGTGGAGCTCTCAATTTCGATACCAATGAAGCCAAGATTTTGGTTGATATACAAGGTAAGCCTGTTGATATTGTTCTTCGTCAGCGTGGTATTGCCGAGCGCATGATTGAATCCTTTATGTTGATGGCCAATGAAACAGTTGCCGAGCATTTCAGCAAGCTGGAGCTACCTTTCATTTATCGTATCCATGAGGAGCCTAAGGCTGAAAAGGTTCAAAAGTTTATTGATTATGCTTCAAGTTTCGGTATTCGAATCTATGGGACTGCTAGTGAAATGAGTCAAGAGGTTCTCCAAGACATCATGCGTGCTGTTGAGGGAGAACCTTATGCAGATGTATTGTCCATGATGCTTCTTCGCTCTATGCAGCAGGCTCGCTATTCGGAGCACAATCACGGCCACTATGGCCTTGCTGCTGACTATTACACTCACTTTACCAGCCCGATTCGTCGTTATCCAGACCTTCTTGTTCACCGTATGATTCGTGATTACAGCCGTTCTACGGAAATAGCAGAGCATTTTGAACAAGTAATTCCAGAGATTGCGACCCAGTCTTCCAATCGTGAGCGTCGTGCTATCGAGGCCGAGCGTGAAGTCGAAGCCATGAAAAAGGCTGAGTACATGGAAGAATACGTAGGTGAAGAATACGATGCGGTTGTATCCAGCATTGTCAAGTTTGGTCTCTTTGTCGAATTGCCGAACACAGTTGAAGGCTTGATTCACATCACTAATCTACCTGAATTTTATCATTTCAATGAGCGGGATTTGACTCTTCGTGGAGAAAAATCAGGAACAACCTTCCGTGTAGGTCAGCAAATCCGTATCCGAGTTGAAAGAGCCGACAAGATGACGGGCGAGATTGATTTCTCTTACATTCCAAGTGAGTTTGATGTGATTGAGAAAGGCTTGAAACAAGCTGGTCGCAAAGACAGAGGGCGTGGTTCAAGTCGTCGTTCAGATAAGAAGGAAGATAAGAGAAAATCAGGACGCTCAAATGATAAGCGCAAGCATTCACAAAAAGACAAGAAAAAAGGGAAGAAACCTTTTTACAAGGAAGTAGCTAAGAAAGGAGCCAAGCATGGCAAAGGGCGAGGGAAAGGTCGTCGCACAAAATAAAAAGGCGCGCCACGACTATACAATCGTAGATACGCTAGAGGCAGGGATGGTCCTGACTGGGACTGAAATCAAGAGTGTGCGAGCTGCTCGAATCAATCTCAAGGACGGCTTTGCCCAAGTAAAAAATGGGGAAGTTTGGTTGAGCAATGTTCATATCGCGCCTTACGAAGAGGGAAATATCTGGAACCAGGAACCTGAACGCCGTCGCAAACTCTTGCTCCATAAGAAACAAATTCAAAAATTGGAACAAGAGACCAAAGGGACAGGGATGACCCTGGTTCCCCTTAAAGTCTATATCAAAGATGGCTATGCCAAGCTCCTTTTAGGTTTAGCTAAAGGGAAGCATGACTACGACAAACGGGAGTCTATCAAACGTCGTGAGCAAAACCGCGACATCGCGCGTGTTATGAAAGCTGTTAATCAGCGATAAAAAGAGGAAATGAAAATGGAAAAACTAGTTGCCTATAAACGTATGCCTTTGTGGACTAAAGAAACCATGCCAGAGGCTGTTCAGCAAAAGCACAATACAAAAGTTGGAACTTGGGGGAAAATTACTGTCTTGAAGGGAGCTCTCAAGTTTATTGAATTGACAGAAGATGGTGAGGTTTTAGCTGAGCACCTCTTTGAAGCAGGAGCCGACAATCCCATGGCACAACCTCAAGCTTGGCATCGAGTGGAGGCTGCCACAGATGATGTGGAATGGTATTTGGAATTTTATTGTAAACCTGAGGATTATTTTCCTAAGAAATACAATACCAATCCTGTTCATTCAGAGGTTCTAGAGGCCATGCAGACAGTAAAACCAGGGAAAGCCTTGGATTTGGGCTGTGGTCAAGGCCGTAATGCACTCTTTCTAGCCCAGCAAGGTTTTGATGTGACAGCTGTAGATCAAAATGAATTATCTCTTGAAATCTTGCAAAGCATTGTTGAGCAGGAAGACCTAGATATGCCTGTTGGTCTTTACGATATCAATTCAGCCAGTATTGGGCAAGCTTATGATTTCATCGTATCGACAGTTGTTTTGATGTTTTTGCAAGCAGACCGCATTCCTGAAATTATCAAAAATATGCAGGAGCATACCACGGTCGGTGGTTATAATCTTATCGTTTGTGCTATGGATACGGAAGATTACCCTTGCTCTGTGAACTTCCCATTTACCTTTAAAGAAGGGGAATTGGCAGACTATTACAAGGACTGGGAATTGGTTAAGTACAATGAAAATACAGGCCATTTACACCGTCGTGACGAAAATGGCAATCGTATACAACTACGCTTTGCGACCATGCTAGCTAAGAAAATAAAGTAAATAAGAATGAAGATTAGGAAATTTCCTGATCTTTTTTCTTTTTTACGAATAGATAAGATAGAAGAATTGACAAAAATACGCATTATAAGTATAATTTTAGCTAGAAAGGTGACCATAAATGCCAATAACAGGTAAGGAAATGGTAAAATTAGCTCTTGCAAATGGATGGATTGAAGTTCGTAAGAGAGGAAGTCATCATCATTTTAAGAAAGAAGGGGTCTCCTATCTTGTCACTATTCCAGTTCACGGTAATGAGGATTTAGGAAAAGGCCTAGAGAGAAAAATATTAAAAGATTTGGGACTATAGTTGATTTGGAAATTGTGGAGGTGTATTATGCTAAAATCTTATCCTGCTATTTTTCATAAAGAAGGTACTGGATACTGGATTGAATTTCCGGAGTTTGGAGGTGGGACTGAAGGAGCAACGATTGAACTTGCAATGAAAAATGCTCGGGAAATGCTTGAGAGTGTTTTAGCTTCTTATATTGATGAAGGACTGGCTTTGCCTACTCCTAGTGACATTGCTGAGTTGAAAGCTCCTGATGGATTTGTGACTTTGATTCAGGTCAATCCCTTGCCTTTCGTAAAGAATAATAAAGCGATTCGAAAAAATGTTACGGTTCCAGAGTGGCTAGTCAGACTTGCAGATCGTGAGAAAGTGAACTATTCTGAAGTGTTGACACAAGCTCTTGAAAGTCGCTTGCAACTCTAAAATTATAGAGTGATGAAGATTAGGAAATTTCCTGATCTTTTTTCTTTTTTTACGAATAATATAGAAAAGGAGGGAATCATGTTTGTTGCGAGAGATACAAGGGGAGAATTGGTAAATGTGTTAGAGGATAAGCTTGAGAAGGAAGAATACACCTGCCCAGCTTGTGGAGGTCAGCTCCGTTTGCGGCAAGGACAAAGTGTCCGGACCCATTTTGCCCATAAATCCATAAAAGACTGTGATTATTCCTCTGAAAATGAAAGTCTAGAACACTTGGCAAATAAGGAAGTCCTTTATCACTGGTTGAAAAAAGAGGCAGAGGTGCAATTAGAATACCCTCTTCCGGAGCTTAAACAGATTGCGGATGTATTTGTAAATGGCAATCTAGCTTTAGAGGTTCAATGTAGTCCCTTGCCTCAAAAAGTTCTTAAAGAGCGTAGCGAGGGCTATCGTAGTCAGGGTTACCAAGTACTGTGGTTGCTGGGAGAAAAACTTTGGCTCAAGGAGAGGTTGACTCGTCTGCAAGAAGGTTTTCTTTATTTCAGTCAAAATATGGGCTTTTATGTTTGGGAATTAGACAAGGAAAAACAGCTTTTAAGGCTCAAATATCTCATTCACCAAGATCTCCGAGGTAAACTCCATTATCAGATTAAGAAATTTCCCTATGGCCAAGATAGTCTACTGGAGATATTACGTCTTCCCTATAAGAAACAAAAAATATCTCATTTTACAGTTTTTCAAGATAAGGACATCTGTCGCTATATCCGACAACAACTGTTTTATCAAAATCCTATTTGGATGAAAGAACAAGCAGAAGCCTATCAAAAGGGAGAAAATCTCCTGACTTATGGGCTAAAAGAATGGTATCCACAAATTCGACCGCTAGTAGGTGAGTTTTGCCAAATTGAGCAAGATTTGACTCGCTATTATCAGTATTTTCAAACCTATTATCAAGAAAATTCTCAAAATGATTGGCAAAAGCTTTATCCACCAGCCTTTTATCAGCAATATTTCTTGAAAAATATGGTAAAATAGAAAGGATGGAGGAATCTAATGGTATTACAAAGAAATGAAATAAATGAAAAAGATACATGGGATCTATCAACGATTTACCCAACTGACCAGGCTTGGGAAGAAGCCTTAAAAGATTTAACAGAAAAATTGGAGAAAGTAGTCCAGTATGAAGGTCATCTCTTGGATAGTGCGGATAGCCTACTAGAAATTACTGAATTTTCTCTTGAAATGGAACGCCAGATGGAGAAGCTTTACGTTTATGCTCATATGAAAAATGACCAGGATACACGTGAAGCCAAGTACCAAGAGTACTATGCTAAGGCAATGACTCTCTATAGCCAGCTAGACCAAGTTTTTTCATTCTATGAGCCTGAATTTATGGAAATCAGTGAAGAGCAGTATGCTGACTTTTTAGAAGCTCAGCCAAAATTGCAGGTTTATCAACACTATTTTGACAAGCTTTTGCAAGGCAAGGATCACGTTCTATCACAACGAGAAGAAGAGCTATTGGCTGGAGCTGGAGAAATCTTTGGTTCGGCAAGTGAAACATTTGCTATTTTAGATAATGCAGATATCGTCTTTCCATTTGTTAAAGATGAAGATGGTAACGAAGTACAATTATCACATGGCGTTTATATGCGTTTGATGGAGTCTAAAAACCGTGAGGTTCGTCGTGGTGCCTATCAAGCCCTCTATGCGACTTATGAGCAATTCCAACACACCTATGCCAAAACCTTGCAAACAAATGTTAAGGTTCAAAACTACCGTGCCAAAGTTCGCAACTATAAGAGTGCTCGTCATGCAGCACTAGCAGCGAATTTTGTTCCAGAGAGTGTTTATGACAATTTGGTAGCAGCAGTTCGCAAGCATTTGCCACTCTTGCATCGTTACCTTGAACTTCGTTCAAAAATCTTGGGAATTTCAGACCTCAAGATGTACGATGTCTACACACCACTTTCATCTGTTGAATACAGTTTTACCTACCAAGAAGCCTTGAAAAAAGCAGAAGAAGCCTTGTCAGTCTTGGGTGAGGATTACTTGAGCCGTGTTAAACGTGCCTTCAGCGAGCGTTGGATTGATGTTTATGAAAATCAAGGCAAGCGTTCAGGGGCTTACTCTGGTGGTTCTTACGATACAAATGCCTTTATGCTTCTTAACTGGCAGGACAATCTGGACAATCTCTTTACTCTTGTTCATGAAACAGGTCACAGTATGCATTCAAGCTATACTCGTGAAACGCAACCTTATGTTTACGGAGATTATTCTATCTTCTTGGCTGAGATTGCATCAACTACCAATGAAAATATCTTGACGGAGAAATTATTGGAAGAAGTGGAAGACGACGCAACGCGCTTTGCTATTCTCAATAACTTCCTAGATGGTTTCCGTGGAACAGTTTTCCGCCAAACTCAATTTGCTGAGTTTGAACACGCGATTTACCAAGCAGACCAAAATGGAGAAGTCTTGACAAGCGATTTCTTAAATAAACTCTACGCAGACTTGAACCAAGAGTATTATGGTTTGAGTAAGGAAGACAATCCTGAAATCCAATACGAGTGGGCACGCATTCCACACTTCTACTATAACTACTATGTATACCAATATTCAACAGGCTTTGCAGCAGCCTCAGCCTTGGCTGAAAAGATTGTCCATGGTAGTCAAGAAGACCGTGACCGTTATATCGACTATCTCAAGGCAGGTAAGTCTGACTATCCACTTAATGTCATGAGAAAAGCTGGTGTTGATATGGAGAAGGAAGACTATCTCAACGATGCCTTTGCAGTCTTTGAACGTCGTTTGAATGAGTTTGAAGCCCTTGTTGAAAAATTGGGATTGGCATAAGATGGTTGAATCGTATAGTAAAAATGCCAACCATAACATGCGTCGCCCTGTCGTCAAGGAAGAAATTGTAGACTTGATGCGTCAGCGCCAAAAGCAAGTCACAGAATCTTTGAAAGAATTGGAAGACTTTGCCCGCAAGGAAAATATTCCCATTATTCCCCATGAAACGGTTGCTTATTTCCGTTTTCTCATGGAAACCATGCAGCCTAAAAATATTCTGGAAATTGGGACTGCAATCGGTTTTTCAGCCCTCTTGATGGCGGAACATGCGCCAAAGGCCAAGATTACAACCATTGACCGCAATCCAGAAATGATTGGTTTTGCCAAGGAAAATTTTGCCCAGTTTGACAGTCGCAAGCAAATCACGCTCCTAGAAGGAGATGCGGTAGATATCTTATCTACCTTGACAGAGTCCTATGATTTCGTCTTTATGGATTCAGCCAAGTCTAAATACATCGTCTTTTTGCCAGAAATCCTCAAACATTTGGAAGTTGGTGGTGTGGTTGTCTTGGATGATATTTTCCAAGGTGGTGATGTTGCTAAGGATATTATGGAAGTCCGTCGTGGCCAGCGAACTATTTACAGAGGCCTTCAAAGACTATTTGATGCAACCTTAGACAATCCAGGACTCACTGCAACATTAGTACCTCTGGGTGACGGCATCCTCATGCTTCGTAAAAATGTAGCAGATGTTCAATTGCCTGACAGCGAATGATTTTCAGAAAAATTTAAGAAAATATAGTAAAATAGATAGGGTAACACTTATCTCAAAGGAGAAGACATGAAGAAAAAACTATTGGCAGGTGCCATTACACTATTATCAGTAGCAACTTTAGCAGCTTGTTCGAAAGGTTCAGAAGGGGCAGACCTTATCAGCATGAAAGGAGATGTTATCACAGAACATCAATTTTATGAGCAAGTGAAAAGCAATCCTTCAGCCCAGCAAGTGTTGTTGAACTTGACCATCCAAAAAGTATTTGAGAAGCAATATGGCTCAGAAGTAGATGACAAAGAAGTCAATGATACTATTGCCGAAGAAGAGAAACAATATGGTGAGAACTACCAACGTGTCTTGTCACAGGCAGGAATGACTCTTGAAACACGTAAAGCTCAAATTCGTACAAGTAAATTGGTTGAGTTGGCAGTTAAGAAGGCAGCAGAAGCTGAATTGACAGATGATGCCTATAAGAAAGCATTTGATGAATACACTCCAGATGTAACGGCTCAAATCATCCGTCTGGACAATGAAGACAAAGCTAAAGAAATTCTTGAAAAAGCCAAAGCTAGTGATGCAGACTTTGCTCAATTAGCCAAAGATAATTCAACTGATGAGAAAACCAAAGCGAACGGTGGAGAGATCACCTTTGATTCTGCTTCGACAGAAGTACCAGATCAAGTTAAAAAAGCAGCTTTTGCTTTAGATGTAAATGGTGTTTCTGATGTGATTAGCGTTACTGGAACACAAGCCTACAGCAGTCAATATTACATTGTTAAACTGATTAAGAAAACAGAAAAATCATCTAATATTGACGACTACAAAGAAAAATTAAAAACTGTTATCTTAACTCAAAAACAAAATGACGCTTCATTTGTTCAAAGTGTTATCGGAAAAGAATTGCAAGCAGCCAATATCAAGGTTAAAGACCAGGCCTTCCAAAATATCTTCACTCAATACATCGGTGGTGGAGATTCAAGCTCAAGCAGTTCTTCAAAAGAATAAAACAGAAAAGAGCCAAGTGCTCTTTTTCTTATGAGAAAATCTTCTATCTTAAGGGTAAGAGTTTTTTTCTTTCGGAAAAAATGGTATAATAGCAATCAAAACTAGAAAATAAACGGAATTTGGGAATAATTTCTTTTGTTCTCATTAGATTGGTGATACTATGAAGATTAGTAAGAGGCACCTGTTAAACTATTCTATTCTAGTTCCTTACTTACTTTTATCTATTTTGGGTTTGATTGTAGTCTATTCTACAACCAGTGCCATTCTTATCGAAGAAGGTAAAAGTGCCCTCCAATTGGTTCGAAGTCAGGGAATGTTTTGGATATTTAGTTTAATATTGATTGCCTTGATATATAAGCTGAAACTGAATTTTTTAAGAAAAGAACGACTTTTATTTATTGTTATGTTTGTTGAGTTGATTCTCTTAGCTCTGGCTCGCTTAATTGGTACGCCAGTCAATGGAGCCTATGGTTGGATTTCAGTAGGACCTTTGACCATTCAGCCAGCTGAGTATTTGAAGATTATCATCGTCTGGTACTTGGCCCAACGTTTTTCAAAACAACAGGATGAAATTGGTATTTACGATTTTCAAGTTTTAACTCAAAATCAATGGATTCCTCGAGCTTTTAATGATTGGCGTTTTGTCCTATTGGTAATGATAGGAAGTTTGGCTATTTTTCCAGATTTGGGGAATGCGACGATCCTAGCTCTGGTTGCCTTGATTATGTATACAGTCAGTGGGATTGCTCATCGTTGGTTTATAGCATTTATTGGTGTATTGGTAGGAGTTTCAGCCCTATCCTTATCAGCTATTTCTATGATTGGGGTTGATAAGTTTTCAAAAGTTCCAGTATTTGGTTACGTTGCCAAGCGTTTCAGTGCCTACTTTAATCCCTTTGCTGATTTGGCAGGAGCAGGCCACCAACTTGCAAATTCCTACTTTGCCATGGTAAATGGTGGTTGGTTTGGTCTAGGCTTAGGAAATTCAATCGAAAAACGTGGTTATTTACCAGAGGCCCATACAGATTTTGTATTTTCAATTGTTATTGAAGAGTTTGGATTTGTGGGAGCTAGCTTGATTTTAGCCCTTGTCTTTTTCCTGATTTTGCGGATTATCCTAGTCGGTATTCGTGCTAAGAATCCCTTTAATTCCATGATGGCGATTGGGGTTGGGGGGATGATGTTGGTACAGGTCTTTGTCAATATCGGTGGAATTTCAGGCATTATTCCTTCGACAGGAGTAACCTTCCCCTTCTTATCACAAGGGGGGAACAGTCTCCTAGTCTTGTCTGTAGCCATCGCCTTTGTCTTAAATATTGATGCAAGTGAAAAACGTGCCCAATTATATGAGGAGTTAGAAGCTCACTCATCAAACTATATGTAGAGTTGATAGTGGAAAGGATTACCTATGTCTCTTCAAAAATTAGAAAACTATAGTAATAAAGCTGTCGTGCAAGAAGAAGTATTGATTTTAACAGAATTGTTAGAAGATATCACTAAAAATATGCTTGCACCAGAGACTTTTGAAAAAATCATGCAGTTGAAAGAATTGTCAACTCAAGAAGATTATCAAGGCTTGAACCAATTGGTTACTAGCCTGACAAATGATGAAATGGCTTATATTTCACGCTATTTCTCAATTTTGCCTCTCTTGATTAATATTTCAGAAGACGTGGATTTGGCCTATGAAATCAACCACCAAAATAATATTGATCAAGATTATCTTGGGAAATTATCAGCAACAATCAAAATGGTTGCTGAAAAAGAAAATGCGGTTGAAATTCTTGAACACTTGAATGTTGTACCTGTTTTGACTGCCCATCCAACACAAGTACAACGTAAGAGTATGTTGGATTTGACTAACCATATCCATACCCTCTTGCGTAAGTATCGTGATGTGAAATTAGGCTTGATTAATAAGGAAAAATGGCATAATGATCTCCGTCGTTACATTGAGATTATCATGCAGACAGATATGATTCGTGAAAAGAAATTGAAAGTAACCAATGAAATCACGAATGTTATGGAGTACTACAATAGTTCATTCCTGAAGGCAGTTCCTCATTTGACTGCTGAGTACAAGCGTCTGGCTAAAAAACATGGCTTGGAGTTGAAACATCCTAAACCAATTACCATGGGTATGTGGATTGGTGGAGACCGTGATGGTAATCCATTTGTTACAGCAGATACCTTGAAACAATCTGCTATGACTCAGTGTGAAGTCATCATGAACTACTATGATGAAAAGATTTACCAACTTTATCGTGAGTTCTCTCTCTCAACCAGTATTGTCAATGTCAGTAAGCAAGTCAGAGAAATGGCTCGTCAATCCAAGGATAACTCGATCTACCGTGAAAAAGAGCTGTATCGTCGTGCCTTGTTTGATATTCAATCAAAAATCCAAGCAACAAAAACCTATCTGATTGAAGATAAGGAAGTTGGGGCTCGCTATGAAACAGCCAATGATTTTTATAAGGATTTGATTACCATCCGTGATTCCCTCTTGGAAAACAAGGGTGAGGCACTGATTTCTGGTGATTTTGTTGAGTTGATCCAGGCAGTTGAAATTTTTGGTTTCTATTTGGCATCTATTGACATGCGTCAAGATTCTAGTGTTCATGAAGCCTGTGTAGCTGAACTCTTGAAATCAGCAGGTATTCATTCTCATTATAGCGAACTAAGTGAAGGAGAAAAATGCCAGCTTCTCTTGAAAGAATTAGAAGAAGATCCACGTATTCTTTCTGCTACTCATGTTGAAAAATCAGAGTTACTTGAAAAAGAATTGGCTATTTTTAAGGCTGCTCGTAATTTGAAAGATAAATTAGGTGACGATGTTATTCGTCAGACCATCATTTCACATGCAACCAGCGTATCAGACATGTTGGAATTGGCTATCTTGCTAAAAGAAGTAGGGCTAGTTGATAAAGAAAGAGCTCGCGTCCAAATCGTTCCTCTCTTTGAAACAATTGAGGACTTGGACCACTCAGAAGAAACTATGAGAGAGTACCTTTCTCTTCCTCTTGCCAAGAAATGGATTGCTTCGCGCAATAACTACCAAGAAATCATGCTTGGCTACTCTGATAGTAATAAAGATGGTGGTTATCTTTCATCATGTTGGACCCTCTACAAGGCTCAACAACAATTGACTGCTATTGGAGATGAATTTGGCGTGAAGGTTACCTTCTTCCATGGCCGTGGTGGTACTGTTGGTCGTGGTGGGGGACCAACTTATGAAGCTATCACATCTCAACCACTCAAGTCAATCAAGGATCGTATCCGTTTGACGGAGCAGGGTGAAGTAATTGGCAATAAATACGGTAATAAAGATGCTGCCTACTATAACCTTGAAATGCTAGTATCTGCAGCCATTAACCGTATGATTACTCAGAAGAAGAGTGATACCAATACATCCAATCGATATGAAGCCATTATGGATCAAGTGGTGGACCGTAGTTACGATATCTACCGTGATTTAGTCTTTGGTAATGACCATTTCTATGATTATTTCTTTGAGTCAAGTCCAATCAAGGCTATTTCAAGCTTTAATATTGGTTCTCGTCCAGCCGCTCGTAAGACGATCACTGAAATCGGTGGTTTACGTGCTATCCCTTGGGTATTCTCATGGTCGCAAAGTCGTGTCATGTTCCCTGGCTGGTATGGAGTTGGTTCAAGCTTCAAAGAATTTATTGATAAAAATCCAGAGAATATCGCTATCCTACGAGATATGTACCAAAATTGGCCTTTCTTCCAGTCACTTCTTTCAAATGTTGATATGGTCTTGTCAAAATCAAATATGAATATTGCTTTTGAATATGCCAAACTTTGTGAAGATGATCAAGTAAAAGCAATTTATGAGACTATTCTAAATGAATGGCAAGTTACCAAGGAAGTTATCTTGGCTATCGAAGGCTACGATGAACTCTTGGCTGAAAATCCATATCTAAAAGCAAGTTTGGATTACCGTATGCCTTACTTTAATATTCTCAACTATATCCAGTTGGAGTTGATTAAACGTCAACGTCGTGGAGAATTATCAAGCGATCAAGAAAAATTAATCCATACAACCATCAACGGAATTGCGACAGGATTGCGTAATTCAGGCTGATACCTATCAAGCTTCCTCTTTTCCATAGGGGAAGTTTTTGAATATTTCAAAAAAATTCTCAAAGAGTCTTGACAAGTAGTTGAAAAATGATATAATTTAACCATTCAGAAAAGTAGTCATACAAACTTTTTAGAGAGTCTGTGGTAGCTGAAAACAGATAAGTGATGATGATGAAAATTGGGCTGAATGTTATTTAGAATTTGAAATCATAAAAATTCGGTGAGCACACCTTACAGTGCATCTCGTTGTTGCGAGACAGAGTGATAGGGAAATTTCCTATAATTGAGGTGGTACCGCGCATCGACGTCCTCACACAAGTTTTTTGTGTGAGGACTTTTTTGATGGAGGTTAGTATGGAAAGAAAACGATGGCGTCGCTTGTTCAGATAAGTGAAGTAGTTTAAAGGAATTAAAAAGGAGAAATAGAATGAAAAATAAACGTTTAATTGGAATTATCGCTGCATTAGCAGTCTTAGTAGCAGGAAGCTTGATTTACTCTTCAATGAATAAACCAGAAGCTAAGAACGAAAAGAAAGTTGCCAAAGTTGGTGTCCTTCAGTTTGTGAGCCATCCATCTCTTGACTTGATTTATAAAGGGATTCAAGATGGACTGGCAGAAGAAGGCTATAAAGATGATCAGTTGAAAATTGACTTTATGAACTCAGAAGGTGACCAAAGTAAGGTTGCAACAATGAGTAAACAATTGGTTGCAAATGGCAATGACTTGGTTGTTGGTATTGCAACACCAGCTGCTCAAGGTTTGGCTAGTGCCACAAAAGATCTACCTGTTATCATGGCTGCTATTACAGACCCAATCGGTGCCAACTTGGTTAAAGATTTGAAAAAACCAGGTGGCAACATTACAGGGGTATCTGACCACAACCCAGCTCAACAACAAGTTGAGCTCATCAAGGCTTTGACACCAAATGTGAAAACAATCGGTGCTCTTTACTCAAGTAGTGAAGACAATTCAAAAACACAGGTAGAAGAATTTAAAGCTTATGCTGAAAAAGCAGGTTTGACAGTGGAAACATTTGCGGTTCCTTCAACAAACGAAATTGCTTCAACAGTTAACGTCATGACTAGCAAGGTCGATGCTATCTGGGTTCCAATTGATAACACTATTGCTTCAGCCTTCTCTACTGTTGTATCAAGCAACCAATCATCTAAAAAACCAATCTACCCAAGTGCAACTGCCATGGTAGAAGCAGGTGGTTTGGCATCAGTTGTAGTTGACCAACATGATCTTGGTGTGGCAACTGGTAAAATGATTGCGCAAGTTTTGAAGGGTGCAAAACCAGCTGATACACCAGTCAATGTCTTTTCAACTGGTAAGTCAGTAATCAACAAAAAATTGGCACAAGAACTAGGTATTACTATTCCTGAATCTGTTCTAAAAGAAGCAGGACAAGTAATTGAATAATCTAGAATGGAGGAGTTGGGGACATCTCCTCCAATTTTTTACAATAGAAATCATATAGAAAAGGTTAAGAAACAAATGATATTATCTATTATTTCTCAAGGATTTGTCTGGGCTATTCTAGGTCTGGGAATCTTTATGACATTTAGGATTTTAAACTTTCCAGATATGACGACAGAAGGTTCCTTCCCTCTTGGGGGAGCTGTTGCTGTCACTTTGATAACCAAAGGTGTAAATCCCTTTTTAGCAACACTTGTTGCTGTTGCAGCAGGTTGTTTGGCTGGAATGGCAGCAGGCCTTCTTTATACAAAAGGGAAGATCCCAACCTTGCTCTCAGGGATTTTGGTGATGACTTCCTGTCACTCTATCATGCTCTTGATTATGGGACGTGCAAATTTAGGATTGCTTGGAACCAAGCAAATCCAGGATGTTTTGCCTTTTGATTCAGATTTGAACCAACTCTTGACAGGTCTCATCTTTGTCAGTCTTGTTATTGCTCTCATGCTCTTTTTCTTGGATACCAAACTCGGACAAGCCTATATTGCTACAGGTGACAATCCTGATATGGCTAGAAGTTTCGGGATTCATACTGGACGCATGGAGCTCATGGGCTTGGTCTTATCAAATGGTGTGATTGCCCTTGCAGGGGCTCTTATTGCCCAGCAAGAAGGGTATGCCGATGTATCTCGAGGAATCGGGGTGATCGTTGTGGGGCTTGCAAGTTTGATTATTGGAGAAGTTATCTTCAAGAGTTTGAGCTTGGCAGAACGTCTGGTTACCATCGTTGTAGGTTCTATCGCTTATCAATTCTTAGTGTGGGCAGTTATCGCTCTTGGCTTTAATACAAGTTACCTTCGTTTGTACAGTGCCGTGATTTTAGCAGTCTGCCTCATGATTCCAACATTTAAGCAAACAATCTTGAAAGGAGCCAAATTAAGCAAATGACAGCAATTGTAGAATTAAAAAATGCAACCAAAGTCGTTAAAAATGGCTTTGATGAAGAAAAGATTATTTTAAATGATGTTTCCTTAGAAATTTTTGAACAGGATTTCATCACGATTTTAGGTGGAAATGGAGCTGGTAAATCAACTCTCTTTAACACTATTGCAGGAACCTTATCCTTAACCAGTGGAACCATCCGTATTTTAGGTGAAGATGTTACCAAGTTTTCACCAGAGAAGCGGGCTAAGTATCTGTCTCGAGTCTTCCAAGATCCCAAGATGGGAACAGCTCCTCGTATGACAGTGGCTGAAAATCTTTTGATTGCCAAGTTTCGTGGTGAAAAACGTGGACTCTTTCCAAGACGTCTGGCTAGCTATAAGGATGAGTTTCAGACGACTATTGAAAAAGTAGGAAACGGTCTTGAGAAACATTTGAATACACCTATTGAGTTCTTATCTGGTGGACAAAGACAGGCTTTGAGTCTCTTGATGGCAACCTTGAAGCGTCCTGAATTACTCTTGTTAGACGAGCATACTGCAGCCCTTGATCCAAAGACCAGTGTGGCCTTGATGGAATTGACGGATGAATTTGTGAAGAAAGATCAGTTGACAGCACTTATGATTACCCACCATATGGAAGATGCTCTCAAATATGGCAATCGTTTGATTGTCATGAAAGAAGGAAGAATTATCCAAGATTTGAACCAAGAAGAAAAAGCAAAAATGAAAATCTCTGATTATTATCAACTCTTTGAATAAAGTAGGGAAAATGAGTGAAATGGTTTACTTTTTTTCTGAAATAAAGTATACTATATAAAGTAAACTATGATAACATGGAGGTATTGTGTATGGTTGACAAACAAGTCATTGAAGAAATCAAAAACAATGCCAACATTGTGGAAGTCATAGGAGATGTGATTTCTTTACAAAAGGCAGGACGGAACTATCTAGGGCTCTGTCCTTTTCATGGTGAAAAAACACCTTCTTTCAACGTTGTTGAGGACAAGCAGTTTTATCACTGTTTTGGTTGTGGTCGCTCTGGAGATGTCTTTAAGTTCATCGAGGAGTACCAAGGGGTTCCCTTTATGGAGGCTGTCCAAATTTTAGGTCAGCGTGTTGGGATAGAGGTGGAAAAACCGCTTTATAGTGAGCAGAAGCCAGCCTCGCCTCACCAAGCTCTTTATGATATGCACGAAGATGCTGCCAAATTTTATCATGCTATTCTCATGACAACGACCATGGGGGAAGAGGCCAGAAATTACCTCTATCAGCGTGGTTTGACAGATGAAGTGCTCAAGCATTTTCGGATTGGTTTAGCACCTCCAGAACGAAACTATCTCTATCAACGTTTGTCTGATCAGTATCGTGAAGAGGATTTCCTAGATTCAGGACTGTTTTATCTCTCGGATGCCAATCAATTTGTAGACACCTTTCACAATCGCATTATGTTTCCCCTGACCAATGATCAGGGAAAGGTCATTGCCTTCTCAGGTCGTATCTGGCAGAAAACGGATTCACAAACTTCTAAGTATAAAAATAGCCGATCGACTGCAATTTTTAACAAAAGTTACGAATTATATCATATGGATAGGGCAAAAAAATCTTCTGGTAAAGCCAGTGAGATTTACCTCATGGAAGGGTTCATGGATGTCATTGCAGCCTATCGGGCTGGAATCGAAAATGCTGTGGCGTCTATGGGTACGGCCTTGAGTCGTGAGCATGTTGAGCATCTGAAAAGGTTAACCAAGAAGTTGGTTCTGGTTTACGATGGCGATAAGGCTGGGCAAGCTGCGACATTGAAAGCATTGGATGAAATCGGCGATATGCCTGTGCAGATCGTTAGCATGCCTGATAACTTGGATCCAGATGAGTACCTACAAAAAAATGGTCCAGAAGACTTGGCCTATCTATTAACGAAAACTCGTATTAGTCCGATTGAGTTTTACATTCACCAGTACAAGCCTGACAATAGTGAAAATCTACAGGCTCAGATTGAGTTTATTGAAAAAATAGCTCCCTTGATTGTTCAAGAAAAGTCTATCACTGCTCAAAACAGTTATATTCATATTTTAGCTGATAGTCTGGCGTCTTTTGATTATGCCCAGATTGAGCAGATTGTGAATGAGAGTCGTCAGGAACAAAGGCAGAATCGTCTGGAAGGAATTTCCAGACCGACGCCAATCACCATGCCTGTCACCAAGCAGTTATCGGCTATTATGAGGGCAGAAGCCCATCTACTTTATCGAATGATGGAATCTCCTCTTGTTTTGAACGATTACCGTTTGCGAGAAGATTTTGCATTTGACACTACTGAATTTCAGGTTTTATATGACTTGCTTGGTCAGTATGGAAATCTTCCTCCAGAAGTTCTAGCAGAACAGACAGAGGAAGTTGAAAGGGCTTGGTACCAAGTCTTAGCTCAGGATTTACCTGCTGAGATGTCTCCGCAGGAACTAAGTGAAGTAGAAATGACTCGAAATAAGGCTCTCTTGAATCAGGACAATATGAGAATCAAAAAGAAGGTGCAGGAAGCTAGCCATGTAGGAGATACCGACACAGCCCTAGAAGAATTGGAACGTTTAATTTCCCAAAAGAGAAGAATGGAGTAATAATGGCAACAAAACAAAAAGAAGTAACAACATTTGACGTACAAGTAGCAGAATTTATCCGTAATCATAAACAAAAAGGGACAGCAACTGATGATGAAATCAATGCTAGTCTGGTGATTCCTTTTACCTTAGATGCTGATGGGATTGAAGATCTCTTGCAACGAATTCAGGATGCAGGGATTTCTATCACAGATAACGAAGGAAATCCGAGTGCGCGTGTTCTTAGTGCAGAAGAAGAGCCAGAACTCAGTGACGAGGACTTGATTGGTTCAACTTCGGCTAAGGTCAATGACCCTGTTCGTATGTACTTGAAAGAAATCGGGGTCGTTCCTCTTTTGACCAATGAAGAGGAAAAAGAATTAGCACTGGCTGTTGAAGCTGGTGATATCGAAGCCAAACAACGTCTTGCGGAAGCCAACCTTCGTTTGGTTGTTTCTATTGCCAAACGCTATGTTGGACGCGGTATGCAGTTTCTTGACTTGATTCAAGAAGGGAATATGGGCTTGATGAAGGCAGTTGATAAGTTTGACTATTCTAAAGGATTTAAGTTCTCAACTTACGCAACTTGGTGGATTCGTCAGGCTATCACTCGTGCCATCGCTGATCAAGCTCGTACCATCCGTATCCCAGTTCACATGGTTGAAACCATTAATAAATTGGTTCGTGAACAACGTAATCTCCTTCAAGAATTGGGACAAGATCCAACACCAGAACAAATCGCTGAACGTATGGATATGACCCCTGACAAGGTTCGTGAAATCTTGAAGATTGCCCAAGAACCGGTATCCCTTGAAACTCCAATCGGTGAAGAGGATGATAGCCACCTTGGGGACTTTATCGAAGATGAAGTGATTGAAAATCCAGTGGACTATACAACTCGTATCGTTTTGCGTGAGCAGTTGGATGAGGTCTTGGATACTCTTACAGACCGTGAAGAAAATGTTTTGCGTCTGCGTTTTGGGCTAGATGATGGTAAAATGCGTACCCTTGAAGATGTGGGTAAAGTCTTTAACGTGACTCGCGAGCGTATCCGTCAGATTGAAGCTAAAGCTTTGAGAAAACTACGCCAACCAAGTCGCAGCAAACCGCTTCGTGATTTTATTGAAGACTAAGAGTGAGGATGAATATGGCTTATACAGAAGAGCAAATTGAAAACATCAAAACACGAATTTTATCAGCCTTGGAAGAAGTTATTGACCCTGAGTTGGGAATCGATATTGTCAATCTTGGTTTGATCTATGAAATTCGTTTTGACGGTGACACAGGACAAACAGAGATTGATATGACTTTGACAACCATGGGTTGTCCTCTAGCAGACCTTTTGACAGACCAGATTTATGATGCTATGACAGAGGTTCCAGAAGTAACGGATACTGAGGTCAAATTAGTTTGGTATCCAGCCTGGACTGTTGAAAAAATGAGTCGCTATGCACGTATTGCCCTAGGCATTAAGTAAACAAATAAAAACATGTGAGAGATTATTGGAAAAGCGAGGAAATTTCCCCCTCTTTTCCTCTAGTCTCTCCTTTCTTTTGCTGATTTTATTCAAAGAAAATGATATAATAGTAGTTATGGAAAAAAAGAAATTACGCATCAATATGTTGAGTTCAAGTGAGAAAGTAGCAGGACAAGGAGTTTCAGGTGCTTACCGTGAATTAGTTCGTCTTCTTCACCGTGATGCCAAGGACCAATTGATTGTTACAGAAAATCTTCCAATAGAGGCAGATGTGACTCACTTTCATACAATTGATCTCCCCTATTATTTATCAACATTCCAGAAGAAACGATCAGGAAGGAAAATTGGCTATGTGCATTTCTTACCTGATACACTCGAGGGGAGTTTGAAAATTCCGTTTTTCTTAAAGGGAATTGTGAAACGCTATGTATTTTCTTTTTACAACCGGATGGAGCACTTGGTGGTGGTCAATCCTATGTTTATCGAGGATTTGGTGGCAGCTGGTATTCCACGTGAAAAAGTGACTTATATTCCTAACTTTGTAAACAAGGAAAAATGGCATCCCCTTCCACAAGAAGAGGTAGCGAGACTGCGTACAGAGCTAGGTCTTAGTGACAATCAGTTTATCGTAGTAGGTGCTGGTCAAGTTCAGAAACGCAAAGGGATTGACGATTTTATCCGTCTGGCTGAGGAATTGCCGCAAATTACCTTTATCTGGGCAGGTGGTTTCTCTTTTGGTGGTATGACAGATGGTTATGAACGCTACAAGAAAATCATGGAAAATCCCCCTAAAAATTTGATTTTTCCAGGTATTGTATCGCCAGAGCGGATGCGCGAATTGTATGCCCTAGCGGATCTTTTCTTGCTTCCTAGTTACAATGAACTCTTTCCTATGACTATCCTAGAAGCTGCCAGTTGTGAAGCTCCGATTATGTTGCGTGATTTAGATCTTTATAAGGTAATTTTGGAGGGCAATTATCGGGCGACAGCAGATAGAGAAGAGATGAAAGAAGCTATTCTGGAATATCAAGCGAATCCTGATGCTTTAAAAGATTTGAAAGAAAAAGCTAAGAATATTTCTAGAGAGTATTCTGAAGAGCATCTCTTACAAATCTGGTTGGATTTTTATGAGAAACAAGCCGCTTTAGGGAGAAAGTAAAAAGTGAGGTAATCTATGCGAATTGGTTTATTTACAGATACCTATTTTCCTCAGGTTTCTGGTGTTGCGACCAGTATTCGAACCTTGAAAACAGAACTTGAAAAGCAGGGGCATGCTGTTTTTATCTTTACGACGACAGATAAGGATGTCAATCGCTACGAAGATTGGCAAATCATCCGTATTCCAAGTGTTCCTTTCTTTGCTTTTAAGGATCGCCGCTTTGCCTATCGAGGATTCAGCAAGGCGCTTGAAATTGCTAAACAATATCAACTGGATATTATCCATACTCAGACAGAATTTTCTCTTGGCTTGTTGGGAATTTGGATTGCGCGTGAATTGAAGATTCCAGTCATCCATACCTATCACACCCAATACGAAGACTACGTGCATTATATTGCTAAGGGGATGTTGATTCGTCCTAGTATGGTCAAGTACTTAGTAAGAGGTTTCCTGCATGATGTGGATGGGGTTATTTGCCCGAGTGAGATTGTCCGAGACTTGCTATCTGACTATAAGGTCAAGGTTGAAAAAAGGGTCATTCCAACTGGGATTGAATTAGCCAAGTTTGAGCGTCCAGAAATCAAGCAAGAAAATCTAAAAGAACTGCGTAGTAAATTAGGGATTCAAGAGGACGAACAGATGTTGCTGAGTCTTTCCAGAATTTCTTATGAAAAAAATATTCAAGCAGTATTAGCAGCTTTTGCAGAAGTTCTGAAAGAGGAAGACAAGGTTAAACTGGTAGTTGCCGGGGATGGCCCTTATCTGAATGACCTTAAAGAGCAAGCCCAGAAACTAGAGATTCAAGACTCTGTTGTCTTTACAGGGATGATTGCTCCTAGTGAGACGGCTCTTTACTATAAGGCAGCGGATTTCTTCATCTCAGCATCGACGAGTGAGACGCAGGGTTTGACATACTTGGAAAGCTTGGCCAGTGGAACGCCAGTTATTGCTCACGGAAATCCTTATCTGGACAATCTGATCAATGATAAGATGTTTGGAACATTATACTACGGTGAACATGATTTGGCTGGGGCTATTTTAGAAGCCCTGATTGCAACGCCAGACATGAATGAGCATACCTTATCAGCTAAATTATACGAGATTTCAGCTGAGAACTTTGGAAAACGGGTGCATGAATTTTATCTGGATGCTATTATTTCAAATAATTTCCAGAAAGATTTAGCAAAAGATGATACGGTCAGCCAGCGTATCTTTAAGACAGTTTTGTATTTACCGCAACAGGTGGTTGCTGTGCCTGTAAAAGGCTCTAGACGAATGCTGAGGGCTTCAAAAACACAGTTAATCAGCATCAGAGATTATTGGAGAGACCATGAAGAATAGAAAGAGGAATAGCTATGAAAAAACAATTGATGAGAAGTGGTAGTGATCAAAAAATTGCTGGAGTATGTGCTGGGGTCGCAAATTATTTTGATATGGATCCTACTATTGTTCGTGTAATATGGGGTGTTCTTGCATTTTGTTATGGGGCAGGAATTGTAGCTTATATCATTTTATGGATTATTGCGCCGGTAGCAAGTGACTATTGAAAACTAGCTGAATTCATGCTAAGATAATAGAAAATAGAATGTAACGAAGGAGATAAAAATGGCATTTGGAGATAATGGAAAACGTAAAAAAACTATGTTTGAGAAATTAACCTTGCTTATCGTACTTATCATGTTAGTAGCAAGTATTTTGGGTATTTTTGCAACTGCAATTGGTGCCCTCAGTAATCTATAAAATAGATTCAAGAAAATTTTGTGACTGGGATTTCCCAGCCCTTTTTTAAAGTGAGAAGAAAAAAATGAGTATGTTTTTAGATACAGCCAAGATCAAGGTCAAGGCTGGTAATGGTGGCGATGGTATGGTTGCCTTTCGCCGTGAAAAATATGTCCCTAATGGCGGTCCTTGGGGTGGTGACGGTGGTCGTGGAGGTAATGTAGTCTTCGTTGTAGACGAAGGTCTACGTACTCTCATGGATTTCCGCTATAATCGCCATTTCAAGGCTGATTCTGGTGAGAAAGGAATGACCAAAGGGATGCATGGTCGTGGTGCTGAGGACCTTAGAGTTCGAGTACCACAAGGTACGACTGTGCGTGATGCTGAGACAGGCAAGGTCTTGACAGATTTGATTGAACACGGTCAAGAATTTATCGTTGCCCACGGTGGTCGTGGTGGACGTGGAAATATCCGCTTTGCAACACCAAAAAATCCTGCACCGGAAATCTCTGAAAATGGAGAACCAGGTCAGGAACGTGAGTTACAATTGGAATTAAAAATCTTGGCAGATGTTGGTTTAGTAGGCTTCCCCTCTGTTGGGAAATCAACACTTTTAAGTGTTATCACCTCAGCTAAGCCTAAAATTGGTGCCTACCACTTTACGACAATTGTGCCAAATCTAGGAATGGTTCGTACCCAATCAGGTGAATCCTTTGCAGTAG
Organism: Streptococcus mitis; assembly: GCF_047460035.1. Lineage (GTDB taxonomy): Bacteria > Bacillota > Bacilli > Lactobacillales > Streptococcaceae > Streptococcus > Streptococcus mitis_DW. The sequence goes on from NZ_JASHHB010000003.1 coordinate 83,844, forward strand.
CTGATCTACCAGGTTTGATTGAAGGAGCTAGTCAGGGAGTCGGTCTGGGAACTCAGTTCCTCCGTCACATCGAGCGTACACGTGTCATCCTTCACATCATTGATATGTCAGCTAGTGAAGGGCGTGATCCATATGAGGATTATCTTGCTATCAATAAAGAGCTAGAGTCATACAATCTCCGTTTGATGGAGCGTCCACAGATTATCGTAGCCAATAAGATGGATATGCCTGAGAGTCAGGAAAATCTTGTAGAATTCAAGAAAAAATTGGCTGAAAACTACGATGAATTTGAAGAGTTACCAGCTATTTTCCCAATTTCTGGATTGACCAAGCAAGGTTTGGCTACGCTTTTGGATGCTACAGCTGAATTGCTAGACAAGACACCAGAATTCTTGCTCTACGACGAGTCAGATATGGAAGAAGAAGCCTACTATGGATTTGATGAGGAAGAAAAAGCCTTTGAAATTAGTCGTGATGACGATGCAACATGGGTACTTTCTGGTGAAAAACTCATGAAACTCTTTAATATGACCAACTTTGATCGTGACGAATCAGTCATGAAATTTGCTCGCCAGCTTCGTGGTATGGGGGTTGATGAAGCCCTTCGTGCGCGTGGTGCTAAAGATGGGGATTTGGTCCGCATTGGTAAATTTGAGTTTGAATTTGTAGACTAGGAGACTGATATGGGAGATAAACCGATATCTTTCCGAGATGCGGATGGTAATTTCGTTTCTGCCGCAGATGTTTGGAATGAAAAGAAATTGGAAGAACTATTTAATCGTCTCAATCCAAATCGTGCCCTGAGATTAGCACGAACTAAAAAAGAAAATCCATCTCAGTAAAGAATATAACAAAATTCCGTGCCACATCAGACACGGAATTTTCTTATTCTTCAAAGAAAAATGGTGGAGCGAATTTTTTCAATTCTTCAAAGCATTTTTGAGCAGCTTCTGCATCTTCGCAGATGACGAGACAGACATCATCGCCACAGAGGCTAGCAATAGCGTCAGGGAAGCTCAAAGCATCAATGATAGAACCAAAGGATTGAGCAAGTCCAGGAAGGGTTTTTAGTAGGACTTGATGTTGAACTGGGCGCATCAAGACAAGAGCATCTTCCATGTAAATTTCTAGGCGTTTTTCCCATTTTGAGATAGAACCTGTATTGAGCACGTAGTAAGAGTTATCCTCTTCGCGGACTTTTGACAGGTTCATATTTTTGATGTCGCGTGAGAGAGTTGCCTGGGTAACTTGAATATCGTTATCAGCAAGAAGGGCTTGCAGCTCAGCCTGTGTATGAATCTTGTTTTTTGCAACAAGAGCGCGTATGAGTTGGTGTCGGTGTTCAGATTTATTCATAAAATGTTACTCCTTGTACTAGGTACAGAAAGCGTGGACTGATCGAAATCGTCAGTCGAGTGGTAAGCGGTATTGTCACGTATGATGATTTTAAAGTCAGTAGTATAAAGAACTATACGGAGGAAATCTCCTTCTTTTAACTTGTCACTAGTTGAGTGTAGATGAATAGGCTATCTTATCCGTTTATCTACATTGGTGTCCTCTACTAACAGTAAATCATTCAATTAGGGTAGCCTTTTGTCACGACTTGTTGTGAATTTACGATTAATGTCAATTCACAAAGATTTTCCAACATGTGGTGTGGTAGCGAGTGTTATTAATGAGTTCACATGTTGGTTAGGGTTTTAGTATCTTTTGTCCAGGCTCCCGTGTAGACTTATCATAAGCCTATATCGGGATTGCATTTGATACCAAGTTTATGTTTGTTTCAACTGTTTAAGTGGAAATCTTCCATATTGAAAGTCTGATATCATACCTTTTGACAAGGTAGGATAAGAGTAGACTGTTCAAGATCAACAGTCAGGTGGTAAGCGGTGTTATCACGGATTGTGATTTCAAAGTCAGTAGTATAGAGTACTAAACGAAGAGTATCTCCTTCTTTTAACTTGTAAATAGTCGGTTGCAGTTCAAACTGGATATCCATCCATTCATCTGCCTTAATATCCTCTACTAACAGTAAATCATTTCTATTTTGTAAATTGAGGTAGCCTTTTGTCACGACTCGTTGTGTATTTTCACGAAAAGGCAATTCGTTGAGATTTTCCAACATATGGTAGCGACCGTTGTCAATGGTTCTAGCACTTAAAACAGCTGGATAAGGTTGCAGGTATTTCTTCTGTCCAAATTCTAGCAGTTGGGCAGATAAGAGCCCCTTATTTATACTGGATTTGATACGAAGATTGAGTTGGGCACGACCGTTCAAGTGAAGATCTTTGGTTACAGGAAGGTCAATAGTAATCTGATTGGTTTTTCCTTGATAGAGTTCTGTATTGAAGGTCTGGTAGGTCTTACCATAGCGCTCAAAATCCTTATCTGGGTACTGGTTTTGAATGACTTTCTCTTCTTGACCAAGTGAGAAGGTTTCAAAGTTTTCTTGCCCACCGAAGGTATCAAGTGATAGCCAAGTCTGAGGGGCTGTATTGTCCTGCCAAATGACAGTAGGAAGTTGGAAATCTGTATCTTGTCCCAGTAATTTCTTTGTCAATAAGGCGTTCATGGACTCACGGAAGTCAATGGACTGCCAGTTGTTCATGTACACATGGGCGCCATTATGGAAAAAGAGATGCTTGTTTATATGAGCAGGAAGGGCGTGAAACATCTGGTAAACATGAAGTGGTTTGACATTCCAATCCTGTGAACCATGAGTAAAGACAACCTCTGCCTTTACCTTATGGGCATTGAGCAGATAATTGCGATCATGCCAAAATTGATTGTAGTCACCAGATTTGCGATCTAACTGCTCTTTTACTTTTTCTAAGTCAGCTTGGTGAGCCTCATTACCACGGATATAGTCACCAGCCAAGAGATTACGAGAGTAGGTTAGTTCAGCAAGGGAGTCAAAGTCCTCACCTGGATAACCACCTGGGCTAGTTACTAGACCGTTTTCACGGTAGTAGTTGTACCACGAAGAAATACCAGCCTCGGCAATAATAACCTCTAAACCATCTACACCTGTAGTCGCAAGACCATTGGACATGGTACCTAGATAGGAAAGTCCAGTTGTAGCTACTTTTCCGTTTGACCAGTCAGCCTTGACTTGACGTTGGCACGTGTGGTCGGTAAAGGCACGGCAACGGCCATTGAGCCAGTCGATGACATTTTTATAAGCCTCGATTTGCTGGTAGTCCCCATTAGTCATGAAACCAGTAGAGTCTTTGGTACCGACACCTGAGACATAGAGATTAGCAAAACCTCGTGGAAGGAAGTAGTCGTTGAGAGTATAGCTAGCGTTGATGTGCGTTAGCTTTTCCTCAGCTTCTGACACAAGCTCAGCTTGACCTTGGGGTTGGACGAGATTGAGTTGAGGTTCTTCAAGCTCAATCTTGTGAGCAGGTTTGACCTCAAGTTCACCCTCCATCTTGTAGAGGGCCTTATCACTAGCCTTGTCATTGGTTCCCTGATGGTAGGGGCTAGCTGTCATGATAGCAGGAATTTGGCCGTCATAACGAGGACGAATAATGCTGACCTTGACTAAGTCTGGAAGACCTTTTTGGTCAGTATCGACACGTGACTCAACGTAAACGACTTCTCGAATGGCATCATGGCTAGAAAAAGTAGCCAAACTCTTGCCGTTAAAGTAGTGATAGTCATTATCCTCAGGAATAAGACCGTCACTGACAAGTTGGTCGATAAGAGTATTTCCCTTTTTGGTGCGAGTATTGAGTAACTGATAGAAATTTTCAATCAAGTCACCATATACAATGGGAAAACCAGTCTCTTTACGAAAAACATCACTGTCTTCAAAGTCAATCAAGTAGGAAAAACCTAAGAGTTGAAAGGCTACAGTATAGAAAATATCTGCAGTCAGTTCTTTGTCTGACTGAAAAAATGTCAGTAAGTCAGTTTCTTTATCAACTGCTAAACTGGATAGGGGATAGGTGCTATCTTTGTAATTAAAAAAGAAACGAATAAGAAACGCTTCAAGCGTTTTTTTATTTGTAATGTTGACCGGTAAATCGAATCCATACTTTTTTAATTCAAAGATAATTGTATCTCTAGGTAGCGCAAAATAGCTGAATTGATTAAAACGCATAAAACCTCCTATTTATGAAATATATTAAGGTTATTATATCAAAAAATAGAGAGAAAAGAAACTATAAAAATTAACAGAAATTATAATAAATAAAAATAAGTACTTATGAAATAAACATGTAAAATGATAAGCTTAAATACAAAAATATTAGCGATTCTGTTGAAAATCGGGCAAGGATCGTCTAGTCAACTATGATTTTAGTTATTAGATATTAAAGCATCAGTAATACTAATAGAAATTTAAAGAAAATGGTATAATATAGTGAGAACGATAGAGGAGAAGTGTAAATTGATCGCACAACTAGATACAAAAACAGTCTATAGTTTTATGGAGAGTGTCATTTCAATCGACAAGTATGTGAGAGTTGCAAAAGACTATGGATACACTCATCTGGCTATGATGGATATTGACAATCTTTATGGGGCTTTCGACTTTCTAGAGGTTACAAAAAAATATGGAATTCATCCTTTGTTAGGGCTTGAAATGAATGTCCTTGTAGATGATAAAGATGTGAATCTGCGCTTTTTAGCTCTATCTAGTGTGGGCTACCAGCAGTTGATGAAACTTTCAACAGCTAAGATGCAGGGGGAGAAAACTTGGTCGGTTCTGTCTCAGTATCTTGAAGATATTGCTGTAATTGTGCCTTATTTTGAAGAACTTGAGTTGTTAAATCTAGGCTGTGATTACTATATAGGGGTTTACCCAGAAACACTGTCCAGCGAATTTCACCATCCAATTTTGCCACTATGTCGGGTCAATGCCTTTGAAAGTAAGGATAGAGAAGTTCTTCAAGTATTAACAGCGATTAAAGAAAATCTACCGCTCAGAGAAGTCCTTTTGCGTTCGAAACAAGATGTTTTTATATCAGCAAGTTCTTTAGAGAAACTATTCCAAGAGCGTTTTCCGCAAGCCTTGGAAAACTTAGAAAAGCTAATTTCAGGTATTTATTATGACTTGGATACTAGTTTAAAATTACCTCGTTTTAATCCAGCTAGACCAGCAGTGGAAGAATTGAGAGAACGTGCTGAATTGGGGCTTGCTCAGAAGGGGGTAACTGGTAAAGAATATCAAGACCGTCTAGACCAAGAATTGGCTGTTATTCATGATATGGGCTTTGATGATTATTTCTTGGTTGTTTGGGATTTATTGCGTTTTGGACGTTCGAATGGCTATTATATGGGAATGGGACGAGGTTCTGCAGTTGGTAGCTTGGTTTCCTATGCTTTAGACATTACAGGGATTGACCCAGTAGAGAAAAATCTGATTTTTGAACGTTTCCTCAATCGTGAACGCTATACCATGCCTGATATTGATATTGATATTCCAGATATTTATCGTCCAGATTTTATCAGATATGTTGGTAATAAATATGGCAGTAAACATGCGGCTCAAATCGTTACTTTTTCAACCTTTGGGGCTAAGCAAGCTCTTCGAGATGTCTTGAAGCGCTTTGGTGTGCCAGAGTATGAATTATCTGCAATTACCAAGAAAATCAGTTTTCGTGATAATCTCAAGTCGGCTTATGAGGGTAACCTCCAGTTTCGTCAGCAAATCAATAGTAAGTTAGAATACCAAAAAGCCTTTGAAATTGCCTGCAAGATAGAGGGCTATCCAAGACAAACCTCTGTCCATGCGGCTGGTGTTGTAATCAGTGACCAAGATTTGACAGACTATATCCCACTAAAGCACGGTGACGAAATTCCACTGACCCAGTATGATGCTCATGGAGTTGAATCTAGCGGGCTATTGAAAATGGACTTTTTGGGATTACGAAATTTGACCTTTGTCCAGAAGATGCAAGAATTGCTTGCTGAATCAGAAGGTATTCACTTGAAAATTGAAGAAATCGATTTAGAAGACAAAGACACCCTATCTTTGTTTGCGTCTGGTAATACAAAAGGTATCTTTCAATTTGAGCAACCTGGTGCTATTCGCCTGCTCAAACGTGTGCAACCAGTCTGTTTTGAAGATGTTGTAGCAACTACTTCCCTAAATCGACCAGGTGCTAGTGATTATATCAATAATTTTGTAGCTAGAAAACATGGGCAGGAAGAAGTGACTGTTCTAGATTCAGCTCTGGAGGATATTTTGGCTCCAACTTATGGCATTATGCTCTATCAGGAGCAGGTTATGCAGGTTGCTCAGCGATTTGCTGGATTTAGTCTTGGTAAGGCCGATATTTTGCGTCGAGCTATGGGGAAAAAGGATGCCTCTGCCATGCATGAGATGAGGGCTTCCTTTATTCAAGGCTCCATAGAAGCTGGTCATACTGCGGAAAAAGCAGAGCAGGTCTTTGATGTCATGGAGAAGTTTGCAGGTTATGGATTTAATAGATCTCACGCCTATGCCTACTCAGCCTTGGCCTTCCAGTTGGCTTATTTCAAAACACATTATCCAGCCATCTTTTATCAGATTATGCTGAATTCTGCCAACAGTGATTATGTAACAGATGCCTTGGAAGTAGGTTTTAAAGTAGCCCCATTGTCCATCAATACTATTCCCTATCACGATAAAATTGCCAACAAGTCTATCTATCTAGGTTTGAAATCGATTAAGGGGCTCAGCAAGGATTTGGCGCTTTGGATTATTGAACATAGACCTTATTCTAATATTGAAGATTTTTTAGCTAAACTACCTGAGAATTATTTGAAACTTCCCTTGCTGGAACCTTTGGTAAAAGTTGGTCTTTTCGATTCATTTGAAAAAAATCGTCAAAAAGTATTCAATAATTTAGCTAATCTATTTGAATTTGTGAAAGTATTAGGAAGCTTATTTGGAGAGACCATCTATAGTTGGCAAGATTCGGAGGACTGGACGGAGCAAGAAAAATTCTACATGGAACAAGAGCTCCTAGGAGTAGGCGTCAGCAAACATCCTCTACAAGCTATTGCAAGTAAGGCTATTTATCCGATTACTCCTATTAGTAGTTTGTCAGAAAATAGCTATGCTATTATCTTGGTTGAAGTTCAGAAGATAAAAGTAATTCGTACAAAAAAGGGTGAAAATATGGCTTTCTTACAGGTGGATGACAGTAAGAAAAAATTGGATGTTACCCTCTTTTCAGATTTATATCGACAGGTTGGTCAGGAAGTAAGAGAAGGAGCCTTCTACTATATAAAAGGAAAAATTCAGTCACGTGACGGTCGTCTGCAAATGATTGCACAAGAAATAAGAGAAGCAGTGGCTGAGCGCTTTTGGATTCAGGTGAAAAATCATGACTCGGATCAAGAAATGTCACGTATTTTAGACCAGTATAAAGGCCCAATCCCAGTCATTATCAGGTATGAAGAGGAACAGAGAACAATTGTTTCTCCCCATCATTTTGTAGCTAAATCTGATGAATTAGAAGCGAAATTGAATGGAATGGTTATGAAAACGATTTATCGCTAAAATTACGGAAAATAGAAGAATTTTCAACGTAAATGTGGTATAATCAGTAAGAATGTTAAAAGAAAAAGGAGCATAACCAATATGAAACGTATTGCTGTTTTGACTAGTGGTGGAGACGCCCCTGGTATGAACGCTGCCATCCGTGCAGTTGTTCGTCAAGCAATTTCAGAAGGAATGGAAGTGTTTGGTATCTATGATGGATATGCTGGTATGGTTGCCGGTGAAATTCATCCCCTAGATGCAGCTTCAGTAGGGGACATCATTTCTCGTGGTGGTACTTTCCTTCACTCAGCTCGCTACCCAGAGTTCGCTCAACTTGAAGGGCAACTTAAAGGGATTGAGCAATTGAAAAAACACGGGATTGAAGGTGTAGTTGTTATTGGTGGTGACGGATCTTACCACGGTGCTATGCGTTTGACTGAGCATGGCTTCCCAGCTATCGGTCTTCCAGGTACAATCGATAACGATATCGTTGGTACTGACTTTACAATCGGTTTTGACACAGCAGTTACGACTGCTATGGACGCTATCGATAAGATTCGTGATACATCATCAAGTCACCGTCGTACATTTGTTATCGAAGTTATGGGACGTAACGCTGGTGATATCGCTCTTTGGGCTGGTATTGCAACTGGTGCTGATGAAATCATCATTCCTGAAGAAGGATTCAAGATTGAAGATATCGTTGAAAGCATTAAATGCGGTTATGAGTGTGGTAAAAAACACAATATCATCGTCTTGGCAGAAGGTGTTATGTCAGCAGCTGAATTTGGTCAAAAACTAAAAGAAGCTGGGGATACAAGCGACCTTCGTGTGACAGAACTTGGACATATTCAACGTGGTGGTTCTCCAACTGCGCGTGACCGTGTTTTGGCGTCACGTATGGGTGCCCATGCTGTTAAACTTCTTAAAGAAGGTATCGGTGGTGTTGCGGTTGGTATCCGTAACGAGAAAATGGTTGAAAACCCAATTCTTGGAACTGCAGAAGAAGGAGCATTGTTTAGCCTTACTGCAGGTGGTAAGATTGTGGTTAACAACCCACACAAGGCTGACCTTGAGCTATCTAGCTTGAATAAGAGCTTGTCATAATTTATAATTTAGTTAATAAGACCAAAAAGGTCATATATATAAAGGAGTCACAAAAATCATGAATAAACGTGTAAAAATCGTTGCAACTTTGGGACCTGCGGTAGAAATCCGTGGTGGTAAAAAATTCGGTGATGACGGATACTGGGGTGAAAAACTTGATGTTGAAGCTTCAGCTAAAAACATTGCTAAATTGATTGAAGCTGGTGCTAACACATTCCGTTTCAACTTCTCACACGGTGACCACCAAGAACAAGGTGAGCGTATGGCAACTGTTAAACTTGCAGAAAAACTTGCAGGTAAAAAAGTTGGTTTCCTTCTTGATACAAAAGGACCAGAAATCCGTACAGAATTGTTCGAAGGTGAAGCTAAAGAGTATTCATACAAAACTGGTGAGAAAATCCGTGTTGCAACTAAACAAGGAATCAAATCAACTCGTGATGTGATTGCATTGAACGTTGCTGGTGCTCTTGATATCTATGATGATGTTGAAGTTGGTCGTCAAGTTTTGGTTGACGATGGTAAACTTGGTCTTCGTGTGGTTGCTAAAGATGATGCAACTCGTGAATTTGAAGTTGAAGTTGAAAACGATGGCGTAATTGCTAAACAAAAAGGTGTTAACATCCCTAACACTAAAATTCCTTTCCCAGCTCTTGCTGATCGTGATAACGATGATATCCGCTTCGGTCTTGAACAAGGTATCAACTTCATCGCGATTTCATTCGTACGTACTGCTAAAGACGTTAACGAAGTTCGTGCAATCTGTGAAGAAACTGGAAATGGACATGTTCAATTGTTCGCTAAAATCGAAAACCAACAAGGTATCGATAACTTGGATGAAATTATCGAAGCTGCTGATGGTATCATGATCGCTCGTGGTGACATGGGTATCGAAGTACCATTCGAAATGGTTCCAGTTTACCAAAAAATGATTATCACTAAAGTCAATGCTGCAGGTAAAGTTGTTATCACTGCAACAAACATGCTTGAAACAATGACTGAAAAACCACGTGCAACTCGTTCAGAAGTATCAGACGTATTTAACGCTGTTATAGACGGAACTGACGCTACAATGCTTTCAGGTGAGTCTGCAAATGGTAAATACCCACTTGAGTCAGTAACTACAATGGCTACAATCGACAAGAACGCTCAAACTCTTCTTAACGAATATGGACGTTTGAACTCAGATTCATTCGAACGTAACTCTAAGACAGAAGTAATGGCTTCAGCTGTTAAAGATGCTACTAACTCAATGGACATTAAATTGGTTGTAACTCTTACTAAGACAGGTCACACTGCACGTTTGATCTCTAAATACCGTCCAAATGCTGACATCTTGGCATTGACATTCGACGAATTGACAGAACGTGGATTGATGTTGAACTGGGGTGTTATCCCAATGTTGACAGATGCTCCATCATCAACTGATGATATGTTCGAAATTGCTGAACGTAAAGCAGTTGAAGCAGGTCTTGTAAAATCTGGTGACGATATCGTTATCGTAGCTGGTGTACCACTTGGAGAAGCTGTTCGTACAAATACAATGCGTATCCGTACAGTACGTTAATCTAACATTAAAAAGCCTATCATATCAAGCTTTCTAGCCTGTATGATAGGTCTTTTTTTGTACCAGGGGGCAAAAAAGGGGCAAAACTTTTTACTTTCGATTTAATGGGACGGTATCAAGTGCGTCAAATACTGCTTGCTCCAGACTTTTTGTAACGTGACTATAGATCTAATTGGTAGTTTTCGGATTTATGCTCAAACTGTGATATGATAGCTTTTAAAGTTATGTTGTTTTTTACGTAAACTTCATAAAATGTTTAGTTAAGATAGAGATAAAAAATAACTCCCTGATGACTCAAGGAGTTATTTCTATCTAAATTAGTTTTTAGAAGCTGCTTGGAATTCTGGATTTTTCCATGCTTCGTCAATGATAGCTTGCAATTCTTTAGCAGATGCTTGCATTTTTTGAGTTTCTGCGTCGTTCAATGGAATGTTTACTGGACGAACGATACCATGTGCACCAACAACAGCTGGTTGACCGATAAAGACATTCTTAACTCCGTATTGACCTTCTTGGAATACTGAAAGTGGAAGTACTGCGTTTTCGTCGTCAAGGATTGCTTTAGTGATACGAGCAAGGGCTACTGCGATACCGTAGTATGTTGCACCTTTTTTGTTGATGATTGTGTAGGCTGCATCACGAACACCTTCGAACAATTCAATCAATTCAGCTTCTTGAACATTTTGAGTGTCTTTAAGGAATTCTTCAAGGTTTACACCAGCGATGTTTGCGTGTGACCAAACAGCGAACTCAGAGTCACCGTGTTCACCCATGATGTAAGCGTGAACTGAACGAGCATCTACATCCAATTTTTCAGCAAGTGCTTGACGGAAACGAGCTGAGTCAAGTGAAGTACCTGAACCGATAACGCGTTCTTTAGGGAAACCAGAGAATTTCCAAGTTGAGTAAGTCAAAACGTCAACTGGGTTAGCAGCAACAAGGAAGATACCTTTGAAACCTGATTCAACAACTTGAGTTACGATTGATTTGTTGATAGCAAGGTTTTTACCTACAAGGTCAAGACGAGTTTCACCTGGTTTTTGAGGCGCACCTGCAGTGATCACAACAAGGTCAGCGTCTGCACAGTCAGAGTATTGAGCTGCATAGATTTTTTTAGGTGAAGTGAAGGCAAGGGCGTGACTAAGGTCAAGCGCGTCACCAACAGCTTTTTCATGCAATTGTGGAATTTCGATAATTCCAAGCTCTTGTGCAATTCCTTGGTTAACAAGTGCAAAAGCGTAAGATGAACCTACAGCACCATCTCCGACAAGGATAACTTTTTTGTGTTGTTTAGTTGAAGTCATTGTTCTAAACATCTCCTTAATTTTATTCAGGGATTTCCCCAGTTATTTCAATTTTATCACTTTTGAAAAGCTTTGTCACGGATATGCATTTCAGTTCTTGATGTAAACGTTTTAGTGATTTTAGATATCTGAAATATGGCGGACATTATGGTATAATATAGTTAATTACTAATAGTGAAATGAGGCATTTATTAATGCAGGATAGAAATTTAGTGAATGTCAATCTGACAAAGGAAATGAAGACGAGTTTTATCGATTACGCCATGAGTGTTATCGTAGCGCGGGCCCTTCCTGATGTTCGAGATGGCCTGAAACCTGTTCACCGTCGGATTCTCTACGGAATGAATGAATTGGGAGTTACTCCAGACAAACCACATAAAAAATCTGCTCGTATTACAGGGGATGTCATGGGTAAATATCACCCACACGGGGATTCCTCTATCTATGAAGCCATGGTCCGTATGGCTCAATGGTGGAGTTACCGTTACATGCTTGTAGATGGTCATGGGAACTTTGGTTCCATGGATGGTGATGGTGCTGCCGCCCAGCGTTATACTGAGGCACGTATGAGCAAGATTGCTCTAGAGATGCTTCGTGATATCAATAAAAATACTGTTGACTTCGTTGATAACTATGATGCCAATGAACGTGAACCCTTGGTCTTGCCAGCACGCTTTCCTAACCTTTTGGTTAATGGAGCAACTGGTATTGCGGTTGGGATGGCAACCAATATTCCACCTCATAACCTGGGTGAAACCATTGATGCAGTGAAGTTAGTTATGGACAATCCTGAAGTGACCACTAAGGACTTGATGGAAGTCTTGCCTGGGCCAGATTTTCCAACTGGTGCTCTTGTTATGGGGAAATCAGGTATTCATAAGGCTTATGAAACAGGTAAAGGTTCTATTGTCCTTCGTTCACGTACTGAAATTGAAGAAACTAAGACTGGCCGTGAGCGTATTGTTGTAACAGAATTTCCTTATATGGTCAATAAAACAAAGGTGCATGAGCATATTGTTCGTTTGGTTCAGGAAAAACGCATTGAGGGCATCACAGCAGTACGTGATGAGTCAAACCGCGAAGGGGTTCGATTTGTTATTGAAGTCAAGCGTGATGCCTCGGCAAATGTTATTCTCAATAACCTATTCAAGATGACCCAGATGCAAACCAACTTTGGTTTCAATATGCTTGCTATCCAAAATGGTGTACCCAAGATTTTGTCCCTTCGTCAGATTTTGGATGCTTATATCGAACACCAAAAAGAAGTGGTTGTTCGTCGTACTCGTTTTGATAAGGAAAAAGCAGAAGCGCGTGCTCATATCTTAGAAGGTCTCTTGATTGCGCTAGACCATATTGATGAAGTGATTCGTATCATCCGCGCTAGTGAAACGGATGCGGAAGCACAAGCTGAGTTGATGAGTAAGTTTAAGCTTTCTGAACGTCAAAGTCAAGCCATTCTTGATATGCGTCTTCGTCGTTTGACAGGTTTGGAACGCGATAAGATTCAGTCTGAGTATGATGACCTCTTGGCTCTGATTGCAGATTTAGCAGATATTCTTGCTAAGCCCGAACGTGTTTCTCAAATCATCAAGGATGAATTAGATGAAGTCAAGCGTAAGTTTGGTGATCAACGTCGTACGGAATTGATGGTCGGTGAAGTCTTGAGTCTTGAAGATGAGGATCTAATTGAAGAAGCTGATGTCTTGATCACCCTTTCTAATAAAGGATACATCAAACGTCTGGACCAAGCTGAGTTTACTGCTCAAAAACGTGGGGGGCGTGGTGTTCAAGGTACAGGTGTTAAGGATGACGATTTTGTTCGTGAGTTAGTGTCAACTAGTACCCATGATCACCTACTCTTCTTTACAAATAAAGGACGGGTTTATCGCCTGAAAGGCTATGAAATTCCTGAATATGGCCGTACTGCTAAGGGATTGCCAATTGTCAATCTTTTGAAATTGGATGAAGGTGAAAGTATTCAAACCATCATCAATGTTGAGTCTGAACGTAGTGATGATGCTTATCTCTTCTTCACAACCCGTCATGGTATTGTGAAGAGAACCAGCGTTAAGGAATTCGCTAACATTCGTCAGAATGGGCTCAAGGCTTTGAACCTCAAGGATGAAGATGAATTGATTAATGTCTTGTTGACGGAAGAAGATACGGATATTATCATTGGTACCAAGTTTGGTTATGCAGTTCGCTTTAATCAATCAGCTGTTCGTGGTATGAGTCGTATCGCTACTGGTGTGAAAGGCGTTAACCTTCGTGACGGAGACACAGTTGTTGGTGCTAGTGTGATAACAGACCAGGATGAGGTTCTTATCATCACAGAAAAAGGATTTGGTAAACGCACAGTTGCGACCGAATATCCTACTAAAGGCCGTGGTGGTAAAGGGATGCAAACCGCTAAAATTACGGAAAAGAATGGTTCCCTTGCTGGTCTTATGACCGTTAAAGGTGATGAAGATTTGATGATTATCACTGATACTGGTGTCATGATTCGAACCAACGTTGCCAATATTTCTCAAACAGGTCGCTCAACTATGGGAGTTAAGGTGATGCGCCTGGATCAAGATGCTAAAATTGTAACCTTTACTACGGTTGCAGCTGCAGAAAAAGAAGAAGTTGGGACAGAAAACGAAACAGAAGGTGAAGCATAATGTCTCATAAAAAGAACAAAAAGAAAACAAACCGTAAAAATTTACTAATCAATATCTTGGCAGGATTCTTAATCATCTTGTCAATAGCTTTGATTTTCAATTCAAAAATTCGTGATATGTTCATGGTTTGGAATACCAATAAATACCAAGTCAGCCAAGTATCAAAAGAAAAATTGGAAGAAAATCAAGATACGGAAGGCAATTTTGATTTTGACTCTGTAAAAGCCATCTCGTCAGAAGCTGTCTTATCCTCACAATGGGATTCGCAAAAGTTACCAGTTATCGGTGGAATTGCTGTTCCTGAAGTAGAAATTAACCTGCCTATTTTTAAGGGACTTGATAATGTCAATCTCTTCTATGGTGCGGGAACAATGAAGCGTGATCAAGTGATGGGGAAAGGAAACTATTCGCTTGCGAGCCATCACATCTTTACAGCAGAAAATGCCAGCCAAATGCTCTTTTCTCCATTATCACGCGCTAAAAATGGGATGAAAATTTATCTAACTGATAAGGATAAAGTTTATACCTATGAAATCCGTGAAGTGAAGCATGTGACTCCAGATCGTGTTGATGAGATTGACGACCGTAATGGTGTTAATGAAATCACACTTGTAACCTGTGTGGACTATGATGCGACAGAACGTATTATCGTAAAAGGTGACTTGAAAGATACAACAGACTATTCAAAAACACCTGAAGAAATTCTAACAGCTTTCAATCAACCATATAAACAGCGCTATTAAAGATAAAATCAGTAAAATCTTAGATTTTACTGATTTTTTTATAGATTGAGTTTCAAAATAAACTGTTATGAAATACAGAAAACGTTTCCTAAAATCGAAAGTTTGTGATATAATTATCAGGTAAAAAAATTTTAGGAGTTTATTATGGTTTCTTCAGAATTTATTTCAAAGATTGAATTTGCTTGTAATAAGAAGGAAAGTCTTTATAGCCGAAGCAAATTTAAGTATGCAATTCGTTCTATGTTTGCAGGTGCATTTTTAACCTTCAGTACAGCTGCAGGTGCAGTCGGAGCTGACTTGATTAATAAAATTGCGCCAGGTAGTGGACGCTTTCTCTTCCCATTTGTCTTTGCTTGGGGCTTGGCCTACATTGTTTTCTTGAATGCTGAGTTGGTAACATCAAACATGATGTTTTTGACTGCTGGTAGTTTCTTGAAAAAAATCTCTTGGAGAAAGACAGCTGAGATTTTACTTTA
This sequence comes from Streptococcus mitis, assembly GCF_047460035.1. Lineage (GTDB taxonomy): Bacteria > Bacillota > Bacilli > Lactobacillales > Streptococcaceae > Streptococcus > Streptococcus mitis_DW. The sequence goes on from NZ_JASHHB010000003.1 coordinate 99,181, forward strand.
CTGTACCTTGTTCAACCTTATTGGAGCCTTGATAGCAGGTTGGGGATTCGCTCACTCAGCAGCCTATGCACATCTGACACACGATAGTTTCATCTCGGGGGTTGTTGAGATGAAGTTAGGCCGTTCAAATGAGCTAGTCTTACTTGAAGGTATTTTAGCCAATATCTTTGTAAACATTGCCATTCTTTCATTTGTTTTGGTCAAAGATGGTGGTGCCAAACTTTGGCTTGTGTTGTCAGCAATTTACATGTTTGTATTCTTAACAAACGAGCACATTGCGGCGAACTTTGCTTCTTTCGCGATTGTGAAATTCAGTGTTGCTGCTGATTCAATTGCTAACTTCGGTGTTGGAAATATGCTCCGTCACTGGGGAGTAACCTTTATCGGGAACTTTATCGGAGGAGGTCTCTTGATGGGTCTTCCATATGCCTTCCTCAATAAAAACGAAGATACTTATGTAGATTAAGGAAATGAGCACGATTGAGTCGTGCTTTTTTTATTTTGTAAGAAGTAATAGTCGCTCCTTATATCAAAATATAGAAAAGAGGTATTAGTCAATATAGGTTGATAGTGCTACAATATCCTTAATGAAACTATATGGAGGTCGCCTTATGACTCGTGATTTTAAATTTGAAACTCTGCAACTACATGCTGGTCAAGTTGTGGATCCAGCTACCAAGTCTCGTGCAGTACCGATTTATCAAACAACATCTTTTGTTTTTGACGATACGCAGGAAGGTGCCGATCTTTTTGCCTTGAGAAAACCAGGCAACATCTATACTCGTATTACAAATCCTACAACGGCTGCTTTTGAAGAAAGAATTGCAGCTCTGGAAGGTGGTGTCGGAGCTCTTGCAACAGCATCAGGTATGGCCGCAGTAACTTATACGATTTTGGCGCTTGCCCATGCTGGTGATCATGTAGTAGCGGCATCAACTATTTACGGCGGGACCTTCAACCTCTTGAAAGAAACCCTTCCTCGTTATGGTATCACAACAACCTTTGTGGACGTGGATAATTTGGAGGAAGTAGAAGCAGCTATCAATGACAATACCAAGCTTGTCTTGATTGAAACCTTGGGCAACCCCTTGATTAACATTCCAGATTTGGAAAAATTGGCAGAGATTGCTCATAAGCATCAGATTCCACTCGTTTCAGATAATACCTTTGCAACACCTTATTTGATTAACGTTTTTTCTCACGGTGTAGATATTGCTATTCACTCTGCGACTAAGTTTATCGGTGGGCATGGTACGACTATTGGTGGAGTGATTGTCGATAGCGGTCGTTTTGACTGGGCGGCTTCAGGGAAATTCCCTCAATTTGTTGACGAGGATCCAAGTTATCATAACTTGAGCTATACTCGTGATGTGGGTGCAGTAGCCTTTATTATCGCTGTCCGTGTTCAATTGCTTCGTGATACGGGTGCGGCATTGTCTCCATTTAATGCCTTCCTCTTGCTCCAAGGACTTGAAACTCTTTCACTTCGTGTGGAACGCCATGTGCAAAATGCAGAGAAAATTGTTGATTTCCTTGTCAACCATCCTAAGGTAGAAAAGGTAAACTATCCAAAACTTGCAGACAGTCCTTATCATGCCTTGGCTGAGAAATACTTGCCAAAAGGTGTGGGCTCAATCTTTACCTTCCATGTCAAAGGTGGGGAGGCAGAAGCACGCAAGGTAATTGATAATTTGGAAATCTTCTCTGATCTTGCAAACGTAGCAGATGCTAAATCGCTTGTTGTCCATCCAGCTACAACCACTCACGGTCAATTGTCAGAAAAAGACTTAGAAGCAGCAGGTGTCACACCAAACCAAATCCGTTTGTCTATCGGACTTGAAAATGTAGATGATTTGATTGAAGATTTGCGCTTGGCCTTGGAAAAAATTTAAAGAAAAAGAAGATAAACAGTGGGTTTCGACTCGCTGTTTTTGATTTTCCCTTAGGCATGATATAATGGTTACAGAAGTCTAGAAAGAGGAACGATATGAACGAAATCAAATGTCCTAATTGTGGGGAAGTCTTTACAGTAAATGAGAGCCAGTATGCTGAACTTTTATCCCAAGTGAGAACGGCAGAGTTTGATAAGGAATTGCACGACCGGATGAAGCAGGAACTGGCCTTGGCTGAGCAAAAGGCCATGAATGAACAACAGTCTAAACTAGCTCAAAAAGACCAAGAAATTGCGCAATTACAGAGTCAAATCCAAAACTTTGATACAGAAAAAGAATTGGCCAAGAAAGAGGTTGAACAGACAAGCCATCAGGCCTTATTGGCTAAGGACAAGGAAGTACAGGCTTTGGAAAACCAATTGGTCACCTTGCGTTTAGAGCATGAAAATCAACTACAGAAGACCCTCTCTGACCTAGAAAAAGAACGAGACCAGGTTAAAAATCAGCTTCTCTTGCAAGAAAAAGAAAACGAACTCTCTCTTGCTTCAGTTAAACAAAACTATGAAGCCCAGCTCAAAGCAGCCAGTGAACAAGTCGAATTTTATAAGAATTTCAAAGCCCAACAATCTACAAAAGCTATCGGGGAAAGTCTGGAACACTACGCAGAGAGTGAGTTTAACAAGGTCCGTAGTTTTGCCTTTCCAAATGCTTACTTTGAGAAGGATAACAAGGTTTCTGCGCGTGGTTCTAAAGGAGACTTTATCTTCCGTGAATGTGATGAAAATGGAGTAGAGATTATCTCCATTATGTTTGAGATGAAAAATGAAGCAGATGGAACAGAGAAGAAGCACAAGAATGCAGATTTTTACAAGGAATTAGACAAGGACCGTCGGGAGAAGAACTGTGAGTATGCCGTTTTGGTGACCATGCTTGAAGCTGATAACGACTACTTTAACACAGGGATTGTTGACGTCAGCCACGAGTATGAAAAGATGTATGTGGTTCGTCCTCAATTCTTTATCCAGTTGATTGGGCTCTTACGTAATGCGGCGCTAAATTCCCTAAAATACAAGCAGGAGCTGGCCTTGGTGCGTGAGCAAAATATTGACATTACGCATTTTGAAGAAGACTTAGATGCCTTTAAACTAGCCTTTGCTAAGAACTATAACTCAGCTTCGACTAACTTTGGCAAAGCTATCGATGAAATTGACAAGGCCATCAAACGCATGGAAGAGGTCAAGAAATTCCTAACCACATCTGAAAACCAACTTCGCCTTGCAAACAACAAATTGGAAGATGTTTCCGTCAAAAAATTGACCCGTAAAAATCCAACTATGAAAGCTAAGTTTGAAGCTCTGAAAGGAGAGTGAGAAAGAAATATATGAACGGTATTATCAACTTAAGAAAAGAAGCGGGAATGACCTCGCATGATGCAGTTTTTAAACTGCGTAAGATTTTGGGAACCAAGAAGATTGGTCATGGTGGGACCTTGGATCCGGATGTGGTGGGTGTTTTGCCCATTGCGGTTGGCAAGGCGACACGCATGGTCGAGTTTATGCAGGACGAGGGCAAGGTCTATGAGGGGGAAATCACTCTGGGCTATTCCACGACGACTGAGGATGCCAGTGGGGAAGTGGTCGCAGAGACACCTGTTTTATCGCCATTGGATGAAAAGCTTGTTGATGAAGCAATCGCCAGTCTGACAGGACCTATTATTCAGATTCCGCCTATGTATTCGGCAGTCAAGGTCAATGGTCGCAAGCTCTATGAGTATGCGCGTGCTGGTCAGGAAGTGGAACGACCAGAACGTCAGGTGACTATTTATCAATTTGAGCGGACAAGTCCGATTTCTTATGAGGGTCATCTTGCACGATTTACTTTTCGTGTAAAATGTAGCAAGGGAACCTATATTCGTACATTATCGGTTGACTTGGGAGAGAAGCTTGGTTATACGGCTCATATGTCACACCTAACACGTACTAGTGCAGCAGGTTTTCAACTAGAAGATGCTCTTACCTTGGAAGAAATTGCTGAAAAAGTGGAGGCTGGCCAATTGGACTTTCTCCATCCTCTAGAGATTGGGACAGGCGACCTTGTCAAAGTTTTCCTATCCCCAGAACAGGCTACAGAAGTGCGCTTTGGTCGTTTTATCGAGATAGACCAAACAGACCAAGAATTGGCTGCCTTTGAAGGCGATACATTGCTAGCCATTCTAGAAAAACGGGACAATCTCTACAAGCCAAGGAAGGTTTTTATCTAATCTAACTGGAGTGTGGGGATGGAATTCTTCCCCTAGACTATCCAAATCAGACTATAAATTTTGCAAAAAATGTGATAGAATAGACGACGGATAAAAAAACGGAGGATAGCATGCAAAATAGACCAATCATTATCGGAGTGACAGGTGGTTCTGGTGGTGGTAAGACCAGTGTTTCAAGAGCCATTTTATCGCATTTCCCTGATGAAAAGATTTCCATGATTGAGCATGATTCATACTATAAGGATCAGTCTCACTTGACCTTTGAAGAGCGTGTCAAAACCAACTATGACCATCCTTTTGCTTTTGATACAGATTTGATGATCGAGCAGATTAAAGAATTGTTGGCAGGGCGTCCGGTGGATATCCCGACTTATGACTATACAGAACATACACGAAGCAGCAAGACCTATCGTCAGGAGCCTCAAGATGTCTTTATCGTTGAGGGGATTTTGGTCTTGGAGGACAAGCGCCTGCGCGATTTGATGGATATCAAGATTTTTGTGGATACGGATGACGATGTGCGCATTATTCGTCGTATCAAGCGTGATATGGAGGAGCGTGGCCGTAGCCTTGATAGCGTTATTGACCAGTACTTAGGTGTGGTTAAACCAATGTATCACCAGTTTATCGAGCCAACCAAGCGTTATGCTGATATCGTCATTCCTGAGGGAGTCAGCAATACAGTTGCTATTGACCTTTTGACGACCAAGATTGCAAAGATTTTGGAAGAAGCTCGAAACAGCAAATAATCAGATGTGGAGGCCTTGCCTCCTTTTTCTATTTTTCCCTCATAATGGTACATAAATGGAGATTTTTAGGCATATTTTTGGTATAATAATACCCATGGAAAAGCAAGAAAATGAATAGTAGGTGGAGATGGAAAAGTATTTATCGGTAACAACTTTGACCAAGTATCTGAAAATGAAATTCGATAAAGACCCTTATTTGGAACGGGTCTATTTAACTGGTCAAGTTTCCAACTTTCGTAAACGACCTACTCACCAATATTTCTCCCTAAAGGATGACCATGCAGTTATTCAAGCGACCATCTGGTCTGGGATTTATCAGAAATTAGGCTTCGACCTGGAAGAAGGGATGAAGATCAATGTGATTGGGCGTGTGCAGGTCTATGAACCAAGTGGAAGCTACTCCATTATCATTGAAAAGGCAGAGCCTGATGGGGTTGGAGCGCTTGCGATTCAGTTTGAACAACTCAAGAAAAAATTGACAGAAGAAGGCCTGTTTCAAGAACGCTTCAAGCAACCTCTGCCCCAATTTTCTAAGAGAATTGGTGTAGTAACCAGTCGCAGTGGAGCCGTTATTCGAGATATTATCACGACCGTCAGCAGGCGATTTCCAGGTGTCGATATCCTACTTTATCCAACTAAGGTTCAAGGTGAGGGTTCTGCGGAAGAAATTGCTAGAAATATTGCGCGTGCCAATCAACGGGACGATTTGAATTTGCTCATTATTGGTCGTGGTGGTGGTTCCATCGAGGATCTCTGGGCCTTTAACGAAGAAATTGTGGTACGGGCTATTTTTGAATCTCGTTTGCCAATTATTTCTAGTGTGGGGCATGAGACAGATGTGACCTTGGCGGATTTTGTGGCAGATAGAAGGGCTGCGACTCCAACAGCTGCAGCTGAATTGGCAACACCTGTGACCAAGTTGGATGTATTGTCTCATTTGCAAAATCAAGAAAAACGGATGGCAACAGCAGTCCGAAATGTCCTATCTAAGAAACAAGAAGCTTTGAAAAAATGCAGTCAGTCTGTTATCTTTAGACAGCCAGAGCGCTTGTATGATGGCTATTTGCAACGCTTGGATCAACTGCAACTGCGCTTAAAACAAAGTCTACGAACACAGATTTCTGATAACAAACAGCTAGTCCAAACAAGGACGCATCGACTAGTCCAATTATCACCTGTTACCAAAATCCAACGCTATCAAGACCGCTTAAGCCAGTTGGACAAGCTCCTACGTAACCAAATGGCTCTGGTTTATGATGCCAAGGTTGCTGAGGTTAAGAGACTTTCAGAAGCACTTCTGATGTTGGATACGAGCCGAATTGTGGCGCGAGGTTATGCTATTGTCAAAAAAGAAGAGTTAGTTGTAGATTCGGTTGAAAATTTGAAGAAAAAAGACCAAGTGACGCTTTTGATGCGGGATGGTCAAGTAGAATTAGAGGTTAAAGATGTCAAAACAAAAGAAATTTGAGGAAAATCTAGCAGAACTGGAGACCATTGTCCAAAGTTTGGAAAATGGTGAAATTGCTCTGGAAGATGCGATTGCTGCCTTTCAAAAGGGCATGGTCTTGTCAAAAGAGCTCCAAGCTACGCTAGACAAGGCTGAAAAGACCTTGGTCAAGGTTATGCAAGAAGACGGAACAGAAAGTGATTTTGAATGAAAAAGCAAGAAAAATTAGCTCTTGTCGAGTCGGCCTTGGAAGACTTTTATGGAGACCAGCAGTTTGCCTCTAGTTTGCGAGAGTCTGTTCTCTATTCCATTCATGCTGGTGGCAAGCGTATTCGGCCTTTTCTCTTGTTAGAAGTTCTGGAAGCCTTGCAGGTCGCTATTAAACCGGCTCACGCGCAGGTGGCTGCGGCCTTGGAAATGATTCATACAGGGAGCTTGATTCACGATGATCTTCCTGCCATGGATGATGATGATTACCGTCGAGGGCGTTTGACCAACCATAAGAAATTCGGTGAAGCTATGGCAATTTTGGCAGGAGATGCCTTGTTCCTAGATCCTTACGCCTTGATTGCGCAGGCAGATTTGCCAAGTCAGATCAAGGTAGACTTGATTGCCAACTTATCTCTTGCTTCAGGAAGTCTGGGCATGGTAGCAGGCCAGGTTTTGGACATGGAGGGTGAACATCAGCATTTGGCTTTGGAAGAACTTCAGACCATTCATGCCAATAAGACTGGAAAACTATTAGCTTATCCCTTCCAAGCAGCTGCTATTATAGCCGAATTGGCACCTGAGATGCAGGCAAAGCTGAAAACTGTAGGTGAATTGATTGGGCTTGCTTTTCAGGTCAGAGACGATGTGCTAGATGTGACAGCTAGTTTTGAGGAAATCGGCAAGACACCGCAAAAGGACTTGCAGGCAGAAAAGTCAACCTATCCAGCCTTGTTGGGCTTGGAAGAGGCTATTGCCTTTTGTAACCAAACACTGGATCAAGCTAATGCCAAATTAGAAGACATTGCCCAGCAGGTTCCTTTTGAAACAGAATCGATTGTAAAAGTAGTAGAAAGTTTGAGAATCAATGGCTAAGGAAAGAGTGGATGTACTAGCTTATAAACAGGGCTTGTTTGAAACGAGAGAGCAGGCCAAGCGTGGTGTAATGGCTGGCCTAGTCGTAGCAGTTCTTAATGGAGAACGGTTTGACAAGCCAGGAGAGAAAATTCCAGATGACACCGAGCTAAAACTCAAGGGGGAGAAACTCAAGTATGTCAGTCGTGGTGGCTTGAAACTGGAGAAGGCCTTGCAGGTCTTTGATTTGTCAGTAGAAGGGGTAACAACGATTGATATCGGTGCTTCTACTGGAGGCTTTACCGATGTTATGCTACAGAATGGTGCTGAGTTGGTCTTTGCAGTTGATGTTGGTACCAATCAGTTGGCTTGGAAATTACGCCAAGACCCACGAGTTGTTAGCATGGAGCAGTTCAATTTCCGCTATGCTGAAAAGACTGATTTCGAGCAGGAGCCGATTTTTGCCAGTATTGACGTGAGTTTCATTTCCCTCAGTCTGATTCTTCCGGCCTTGCATCGAGTCTTGGCAGCTCAAGGTCAGGTCGTTGCTCTGGTTAAGCCCCAATTTGAAGCAGGACGTGAGCAAATTGGGAAAAATGGAATTATTCGTGATGCTAAAGTTCATCAAAATGTCCTTGAATCTGTCACAGCTATGGCAGTAGAGGAAGGATTTTCAGTTCTTGGTTTGGACTTTTCTCCCATCCAAGGTGGTCATGGCAATATTGAATTTTTAGCGTATTTGAAAAAAGAAGAGTCAGCAAGTAACCAGGTTCTTGCTGAAATTGAAGAAGTAGTAGAGAGGGCGCATAGTCAATTTAAAAATGAATAAAAAAGAGAGACTTGAAAAAATTAGACGATTTGTGACAGATTATCAAATCGGTACACAAGAAGAAATTGTAGAACATTTGAAAGAAGCAGGAATCACTGCCACTCAGGCGACGGTATCCCGAGATATCAAAGAACTGGGTATTGTCAAAATTCCTTTGAGAGACAACACCTATGTCTATGAATTGCCAAAATCAATCGTAAAAAGTTTGCAACTGGCTGAAGACAATATCGAATCGGCTGAATTGATGGATAAGATGATTAATCTCCAAGTTATTCCAGGAAATACAGCTTTTGTAAAAGCTCAGTTAATTGAGACTTTTGCTGACAAGATTTTTAGCTGTTTAGCTGATGATAGCTCGATTTTAGTCATTGCAAGAAGTGAAAGTCTAGCTGAGGAAATCTTTGAACAAGTAAAAAATTGGTAGGTCTATATGTTACTTGAAATTTCGATAAAAAACTTTGCCATTATTGAGGCTATTTCCCTCAATTTTGAAAAGGGGATGACTGTCCTGACTGGTGAAACGGGTGCAGGGAAGTCGATTATTATTGATGCCATGAATATGATGTTGGGAGCTCGTGCGACGACAGATGTTATTCGTCATGGTGCGCCAAAGGCAGAGATAGAGGGGCTTTTCTCAGTTGAGAATAGTCGCCTTTTACAGGAAATTTTTGATGAGCAAGGTTTAGAATTGGGTGATGAGATTATCATTCGTCGGGAAATTCTGCAAAATGGTCGTAGTATCAGCCGTGTGAATGGCCAGATGGTCAATCTGTCTGTTTTACGCGCTATTGGGCAACATCTGGTAGATATTCATGGTCAGCATGACCAAGAGGAGTTAATGCGTCCTCAACTGCATATCCAGATGTTGGATGAATTTGGTGACGTAGCATTTTGGGCATTGAAAGAAACCTATCAAACGAGTTTTGATGCTTATCGAAAAATGCGCAAGCAGGTTCTGGAAGTCAAGAAAAATCAACAGGAACACAAGGCTCGTATCGAAATGTTGGAATTTCAAATGGCAGAGATTGAGGCGGCTAATTTGCAAGCTGGAGAAGACCTTGCTCTTAATCAAGAGCGGGATAAACTCCTCAACCATAAAAATATTGCGGATACGCTGACCAATGCCTATAGTATGTTGGACAATGAAGATTTTTCAAGTCTAGCTAATGTTCGTTCAGCTATGAATGACATGGAAAGTGTCGAAGAGTATGATCCTGATTACCGTGAAATTTCAAGCTCACTGTCTGAGACCTACTATGTCTTAGAAGACATTAGCAAACGTTTGGAAGCAATCATTGAGGATCTTGATTTTGATGGCAATCGCCTCATGCAGGTCGAGAATCGTTTGGACCTCCTTCATACTATTACTCGTAAGTATGGTGGGACTGTAGACGATGTTTTGCTTTATTTTGCTAAGATTACAGAAGAATACAATCTCTTGACAGGCAATAATCTTTCATCTGAGGACATGGAAGCAGAGCTCAAGAAATTGGAAGTTAATCTTGTCGATTTGGCAGGTCAGCTTGCCTCTGCTCGTCATGACTTGGCTCAGCAGCTAGAAGCAGAGATTAAACAAGAACTGCAAGACCTCTATATGGAAAAAGCCCAATTTCAGGTTCGTTTTAGCAAGGGAAAATTCAGTCGTGAGGGAAATGAAATGGTTGAGTTTTACATTTCAACCAACCCTGGCGAAGACTTTAAACCCTTGGTTAAGGTTGCGTCTGGTGGGGAATTATCTCGTCTCATGCTAGCCATTAAGTCCGCCTTTTCACGTAAAGAAGGCAAGACAAGTATTGTCTTTGATGAAGTGGATACAGGAGTTTCAGGTCGTGTAGCTCAGGCTATCGCGCAGAAGATTCACAAGATTGGTCAGCATGGTCAGGTTCTGGCTATTTCCCATTTACCACAAGTGATTGCGATTGCGGATTATCAATTCTTTATTGAGAAGATTAGCAATGACCATTCAACGGTTTCGACTGTTCGTCTCTTGACGGTCGAAGAGCGAGTGGAGGAAGTTGCCAAGATGCTGGCAGGTGATGATGTGACGGAAGCAGCCCTGACGCAAGCCAGAGAATTGTTGAGAAACAGGGAGAAATAAGATGACTGACTATTATGTAATTGGAGATGTTCACGGAAAAGCTGGGATGCTAGAAGACCTTCTTAAAACTTGGGATGGTCAGACCCAGTTACTCTTTCTGGGGGACTTGATTGACCGTGGTGAAGATAGTCGCCGTGTCCTAGAGATGGTTAAGGACTTAGTGGACAATCAAGGGGCGATCTGTTTGTCAGGAAACCACGAGTATATGTTTTTGACTTGGCTAGATGACCCAGAAGAAAGTTATGACCATTATCGTCGCAATGGTGGAGATACAACCATTAACTCTATCCTAGGTCGTCCCTTGGATGCACCAGTTGATGGAGTTGAGGATGCCAAGCGTGTTGCTACTGAAGCGGCAGATTTGGTCGAATTTATTCGTCAAATACCATTTGTGGTAGAGACAGATAAGTATATCTTTGTTCACGCAGGTATTGATTTGACCTTGGACGACTGGCATGAAACCACAGATTATAAAAAAGTCTGGCTTAGAAAACCATTCCACGAAGCCGAAAATCATACTGGAAAAACCATTGTCTTTGGCCATACACCGGTTTATGGTTTGTTAAAGCAAGAGCGAGGTACAGCTGAGCTTTGGACTACAGAAGATGGCAAGATTGGAATGGATGGAGGAGCTGTCTATGGTGGTGTCCTTCATGGAATTGTCTTTACAGACCAAGGAATGACAGAACACCACTTTATTGAAAATGACGGCTTTGTTGCTGAAGATTAGTACTCCTAGCAGGGTATGGTCTTGTCAAAATGTCAAAAACAATTTATAATAAATAGATACCCTGAAAGGAAGAGAATCATGAACTTAGAAGAATTGAAAAAACGACAGGAGAAGATCCGGAACTTCTCTATTATCGCCCATATTGACCATGGAAAATCGACTCTAGCAGACCGCATTTTGGAAAAAACAGAGACGGTTTCCAGTCGTGAAATGCAGGCACAACTTCTGGATAGTATGGACCTTGAGCGTGAACGCGGGATTACCATTAAACTCAATGCTATCGAGCTGAATTATACTGCAAAAGATGGGGAAACTTATATTTTCCACTTGATTGACACGCCGGGGCACGTAGACTTTACCTATGAAGTTTCACGTTCGCTAGCTGCCTGTGAGGGAGCTATTTTGGTCGTCGATGCTGCCCAAGGGATTGAGGCCCAAACCCTTGCCAATGTTTATCTGGCCTTGGACAATGATTTGGAAATCATGCCAGTCATTAATAAAATTGACCTGCCAGCAGCAGACCCTGAGCGCGTGCGTAGAGAGATTGAAGATGTCATTGGTTTGGATGCTAGTGAAGCAGTTTTGGCTTCTGCCAAGGCTGGAATCGGTATTGAAGAAATTCTTGAGCAAATCGTAGAAAATGTACCAGCACCAACGGGTGATGTGACGGCGCCTCTTAAGGCTTTGATTTTCGACTCTGTTTACGATGCTTACCGTGGGGTTATCCTCCAAGTGCGTGTCATGGATGGGGTGGTCAAACCTGGCGATAAGATTCAGCTTATGAGCAATGGCAAGACCTTCGATGTGACAGAAGTCGGTATTTTTACACCCAAAGCAGTTGGTCGTGATTTTCTTGCGACTGGTGACGTTGGTTATATTGCAGCTTCTATTAAGACGGTTCAGGATACGCGTGTGGGTGATACCGTTACCTTGGCAACCAATCCTGCGGCAGAGCCATTACATGGTTACAAGCAGATGAATCCTATGGTCTTTGCGGGTCTATATCCTATCGAGTCAAACAAGTACAATGACCTACGTGAAGCCCTTGAAAAATTGCAACTGAATGATGCTAGTCTCCAATTTGAACCAGAAACATCTCAGGCACTTGGATTTGGTTTCCGTTGTGGTTTCCTTGGACTTCTCCATATGGATGTTATCCAAGAGCGTTTGGAACGTGAGTTCAACATTGACCTCATCATGACAGCTCCATCTGTTATCTATAAGGTCAACTTGACCGACGGCGAGTCTATGGATGTGTCTAACCCATCTGAGTTCCCAGACCCAACTAAGATTGCGACCATTGAGGAGCCATATGTTAAAGCGCAAATCATGGTACCGCAAGAGTTTGTTGGAGCAGTGATGGAGCTAGCTCAGCGCAAGCGTGGGGACTTTGTGACGATGGATTATATCGATGATAACCGTGTCAATGTTATCTATCAAATTCCACTGGCTGAAATCGTCTTTGACTTCTTTGATAAGCTTAAGTCTTCAACTCGCGGTTATGCAAGCTTTGACTATGAATTGTCAGAGTACCGCCCATCTAAGCTAGTGAAAATGGATATCCTTCTCAATGGAGACAAGGTGGATGCCCTTAGCTTTATCGTACACAAGGATTTTGCTTACGAACGAGGAAAACTCATCGTTGATAAACTTAAGAAAATTATCCCTCGCCAACAATTTGAGGTGCCAATTCAAGCAGCTATTGGACACAAGATTGTGGCTCGTACTGATATCAAGGCCCTTCGTAAGAACGTACTTGCTAAATGTTATGGTGGTGACGTTTCTCGTAAACGTAAACTACTTGAAAAACAAAAAGCTGGTAAGAAGCGCATGAAAGCTATTGGATCAGTAGAAGTTCCACAAGAAGCCTTCCTCAGCGTCTTGAGTATGGATGAAGAATAAGTTAACATAATTATTTTTCTTGTTCACAGGAAATTTACATAAGAATCAATAGTAAAACAGGCTTAAATAGGCCTGTTTTTTTGCATTTATAATAGGATTAAATCATCCAAAGTGTTTGTTTTAAATGTTTGTTTTGATTGTAAAGATAAAAAATAAACAAAATAATCAAAAAAAGGACAAAAAACAACAAAAAATATTGACAACGGTTTCATATAGTGTTATACTTATAGCATAAAGTTAATGGAAAGAAGGGAAAACCTTATGGGATTAGATCATTTCTTTGACAAAAACCTTGTGTTTTGCTTAGAAGCGGATAATCAAGAACATCTCTTTGATCAGGTTGCAACTTTATTGGAAGAACGAGAAATTGTAACTCCAACTTATCGTGAAGCCTTGATCACGCGTGAAAAGTCATTTCCAACTGGCTTAGATATGGAATTTTTGGGTAAGGATTTGCCGAATGTGGCTATTCCTCATACAGATATTGTTCATAATCTAGCCGAAAAAGTTGTGGTCGTTCGATTAGAAAAACCAGTGACTTTCCACAATATGATTGCGCCAGATAAGGAAGTAGAAGTATCCTTGCTCTTCTTTATCATTAATAACTCAAGTTCAAGCCAAACGAACATTCTTGCTCAGTTGATGGACTTCTTTACTGGAAATGGTCATCTTGAAGACCTATCAAAAATTTCTGAACCAGAAGCCCTCTATGCTTATATTGCTGAAGCAATTGCTTAATCTTGTCTATTAAAAATATTAAATCGGAGGAAATCCATATGATTAAAATTCTTGCTGCCTGCGGTGCAGGTGTTAACTCAAGCCACCAAATTAAAAGTGCTCTTGAAGAAGAACTTTCAAACCGCGGTTTTGATGTTCACTGTGATGCAGTTATGGTAAAAGACGTTAATGAAGACCTTATCAAAGGTTATGACATTTTTACACCAATTGCTGCAACAGATCTTGGTTTTGACCCAGGTATTCCAGTTATCGAAGCTGGACCAATCTTATTCCGTATCCCAGCAATGAGTGCTCCAGTATTTGATAATATTGAAGCAGCTATCAAAGAACACGGGTTAAGCTAATTTTAATTTGTTAACATTCATATAACTATAAAAAGGGAGGAACTATTATGGATGTCATTATCGAACTAGCCAATAAGCTGTTCAAACCTATCTTGGATATGGGTGGGCCAATCATCATGCTGATCATTTTGACAGTATTGGCTCTACTTTTTGGAGTGAAATTCTCCAAAGCACTTGAAGGTGGTATCAAACTTGCCATCGCTCTTACTGGTATCGGTGCTATCATCGGTATGCTGAATGGTGCTTTCTCAGCATCACTTGCAAAATTCGTTGAAAATACTGGTATTCAATTGAACATCACTGACGTTGGTTGGGCACCACTTGCTACAATCACTTGGGGATCTGCTTGGACACTTTACTTCTTGCTCATCATGTTGATTGTCAACGTAGTGATGCTTGCTATGAAGAAAACTGATACACTTGACGTTGATATCTTCGATATCTGGCACTTGTCTATCACAGGTCTTTTGATTAAATGGTATGCAGACAACAACGGTGTAAGCCAAGGGGTTTCACTCTTCATCGCCACTGCAGCAGTTGTCCTTGTAGGTGTTCTTAAAATCATCAACTCTGATTTGATGAAACCTACATTTGATGACCTTCTTAACGCACCAAGTTCATCACCAATGACTTCAACTCACATGAACTACATGATGAACCCAGTTATCATGGTTTTGGATAAGATTTTTGAAAAATTCTTCCCAGGTCTTGATAAATATGACTTTGATGCTGCTAAATTGAACAAGAAAATCGGTTTCTGGGGATCTAAATTCTTCATCGGTTTCATCCTTGGTATCGTTATCGGTTTGATGGGTACTCCACATCCAGTTGCTGGCGTAGAAGATGCAGCAAACTGGCAATTAGTTATTAAAGGTTGGTTGTCTCTTGGTTTGACAGCTGGTGTGTCTTTGGAACTCTTCTCACTTATCGGTTCATGGTTCATCGCTGCCGTAGAGCCACTTTCACAAGGTATTACAAACGTTGCTACTAAACGTCTTCAAGGACGTAAATTCAACATCGGTCTTGACTGGCCTTTCATCGCTGGTCGTGCTGAAGTTTGGGCTTGTGCAAACGTACTTGCACCAATCATGTTGGTTGAAGCTGTGCTTCTTTCAAACGTCGGAAATGGTATCTTGCCACTTGCAGGTATCATCGCTATGGGTGTTACTCCAGCTCTCTTGGTTGTAACACGTGGTAAATTGCTCCGTATGATTATCTTCGGAACACTCTTGTTGCCACTCTTCCTTCTTTCAGGTACACTTATCGCTCCATTTGCAACAGAACTTGCTAAAGGTGTAGGTGCATTCCCAGAAGGTGTGAGCCAAACTCAATTGATTACTCACTCAACTCTTGAAGGACCAATCGAAAAACTTCTTGGTTGGACAATTGGTAACACTACAACTGGTGATATCAAAGCAATCCTTGGTGCTGTAGTCTTCCTTGTATTCTATATCGGTATCTTTGCATGGTACAGAAAACAAATGATCAAACGTAACGAAGAGTACGCAGCAAAAGCAAAATAATGCGCTCCTATAAAATGTAAATTGTTAAAGCTAGGTTGTCGACATCCATTAGGAGTGACAGCCTAGTTTTTTATAAACTATCAAGAAATCGGAGAAAATAATGGTAATTGAATTAAAATCAGAACAATTAAGAGTTGAATTTAACAGTTTTGGTGGGGCTCTTTCTTCTATAAAAGATGCCGAGGGAGTTGAGTATTTGTGGCAAGGAGATGCTACTTATTGGAGTGGACAAGCTCCTGTTCTCTTCCCCATTTGTGGTTCATTGAGAGAGGATACAGCACTTTATATAGATGATAATGGACAAGAAATCAAAGGAAAGATTCCTCGTCATGGTTTGGTTCGTAAGAAAGAATTTGAATTAGTTGAACAGACAGATAATAGTGTAACTTTTGCAATTGAAGACGATGAGAATAGCTATCAGAACTACCCTTATCATTTCCGCTTAGAAATCACTTATATCCTTACTGGAAAGACAGTACGGACTCAATACAAAATATTTAATAAAGAAATTAGCAAGGTCATGCCTTACTTTATTGGTGGACATCCAGGATTTAATTGTCCTCTGCTTGATGATGAAGTCTATGAAGATTATTATCTAGAGTTTGAAAAAGAAGAGACTTGCTCTGTTCCACGTCCTTTCCCAGAAACAGGTATGCTTGATTTTCAAGATAGAAGTCCATGGCTAGAAGGTCAAAAAGAATTAGACCTCAGCTATGATCTTTTCAGCACTGATGCAGTCACCTTAGATGAATTGCAATCTAGAACAATTGCCCTTCGTTCTCGTAAACATGATAAGGGATTGAAAGTTCGTTTTGCAGAGTTTCCAAACCTCATTATATGGTCAACTTTGAATAAAGGACCTTTCATTGCTTTTGAACCATGGTCTGGCTTGTCAACATCCCTTGAAGAAGGAGATCATCTAGAAGATAAGAAGAATGTTCGTCTCCTAGAACCTGGTCAAGTGGATCAAATTGGTTTTGATATCGAAATTTTTTAATTAAAAAAACACAAAAACAAACATTAATTGTTGACTTTTTTAAGAAATAGGAGTATATTATGTTTGTAAGCAACAAATGATGTTTGTCACAAACAAACAATCACTTGTTATATTCTCTTTCGTAGAGAAAGATTATTTCTAGGAAACTGATTTCCTAAACTTGAATAAGGTGTCATTCATCTCATTCAATCCAATTTGTCAATAAACTGCTAGAAAACTTTTTGTAGGTAAACTGCTAAATATAAAAGGTTTTACTAGCCTAGAAAAATAAAAAGGAGTATACAATATGTCTATTGTTATCGGTGCAGATGCTGCAGGTTTGAGATTGAAAGAAGTTGTGAAAGACTTCTTGGAAAAAGAAAACTTCCACGTTGTGGATGTTACAGCTGAAGGTCAAGACTTTGTTGATGTGACTCTTGCTGTTGCTGCAGAAGTAAACAAAGAAGAACAAAACCTTGGTATCGTGATTGATGCTTATGGAGCTGGTCCATTTATGGTCGCAACTAAGATCAAAGGAATGGTTGCTGCAGAAGTATCTGACGAACGTTCAGCTTATATGACTCGTGGTCACAACAACTCACGTATGATCACTATGGGTGCACAACTTGTCGGTGATGAATTGGCTAAAAACATCGCTAAAGGATTTGTTAACGGTAAATACGATGGTGGACGTCACCAAATCAGGGTCGATATGTTGAACAAAATGTGCTAATACGCTTCAAAAATCAAGATAATCTGTCGTCAGCTCACTTTAGCTAACCTCAGTTATGCTCGCAGCTCGCTTCCTAAGCTAATCTTGATTTTTCTTGAGTAAGGATAAATGATATTAGATTTATATAATTAATCGGAGGGAATAACTAATGAGAATTGCAATTGGATGTGACCACATCGTAACAGATGAAAAAATGGCGGTTTCAGAATTTTTGAAATCAAAAGGATATGAAGTCATTGACTTTGGTACATATGACCATACACGTACTCACTACCCAATCTTTGGTAAAAAAGTAGGGGAAGCTGTAACTAGCGGTCAAGCTGATCTTGGGGTATGTATCTGTGGTACTGGTGTTGGTATCAACAACGCTGTAAATAAAGTTCCAGGTGTCCGTTCTGCCTTGGTTCGTGATATGACAACAGCTCTTTATGCTAAAGAGCAATTGAACGCTAACGTTATCGGTTTTGGTGGTAAGATTACTGGTGAATTGCTCATGTGTGATATCATCGAAGCTTTCATCCATGCTGAATACAAACCATCTGAAGAAAACAAAAAATTGATTGCGAAAATTGAACACCTTGAAAGTCACAATGCTCAACAAACAGACGCAAACTTCTTCACTGAATTCCTTGAAAAATGGGATCGCGGAGAATACCACGATTAAGAGGTGACTTATGATTTTAACAGTCACAATGAACCCATCCATTGATATTTCCTATCCCTTGGATGAGTTGAAGATTGATACTGTCAATCGTGTGGTGGATGTAACCAAAACGGCTGGTGGTAAGGGACTCAATGTTACCCGAGTACTTTCAGAATTTGGGGATTCTGTTCTTGCTACTGGTTTAGTTGGTGGCAAACTTGGCGAGTTCTTAGTTGAAAATATTGATGATAATGTTAAGAAAGATTTCTTTTCTATTCAGGGAGAAACTCGTAACTGTATCGCTATTCTTCACGGAGACAACCAAACAGAAGTCCTTGAAAAAGGTCCTGAAGTATTGGAACAAGAAGGTCAAGATTTTTTGGAACATTTCAAAAAACTCTTGGAGTCAGTTGAAGTAGTAGCTATCTCAGGTAGTCTGCCAGCTGGTCTTCCAGTTGATTACTATGCGAACTTGGTAGAACTTGCTAATCAAGCTGGCAAGCCTGTTGTCTTGGACTGCTCTGGTGCAGCACTTCAGTCGGTTCTTGAATCACCACATAAACCAACAGTCATCAAACCAAATAATGAGGAATTATCTCAGCTTCTTGGAAGAGAAGTTTCTGAGGATTTGGATGAATTAAAAGAAGTACTTCAAGAACCTTTGTTTGCAGGGATTGAATGGATTATTGTTTCACTTGGTGCCAACGGTGCCTTTGCCAAACATGGCGATACTTTCTACAAGGTAGATATTCCTAGAATTCAGGTAGTCAACCCTGTCGGATCTGGAGATTCTACTGTAGCAGGAATTTCTTCAGGACTTCTTCATAAAGAATCGGATGCAGAATTACTCATCAAGGCAAATGTCCTTGGTATGCTCAATGCTCAAGAAAAAATGACTGGTCATGTCAACATGGCCAACTATCAAGCTCTATATGATCAATTAATAGTAAAAGAGGTATAAAATGGCTTTAACAGAACAAAAACGTGCACGCTTAGAAAAACTTTCTGATGAAAATGGTATCATCTCAGCTCTTGCATTTGACCAACGTGGTGCTTTGAAACGCCTCATGGCTCAACACCAAACAGAAGAACCAACTGTGGCTCAAATGGAAGAACTTAAAGTCTTGGTAGCAGATGAATTGACTAAATACGCTTCATCAATGCTTCTTGACCCTGAGTATGGACTTCCAGCAACTAAAGCTCTTGATGAAAAAGCAGGTCTTCTCCTTGCTTATGAAAAAACAGGTTATGACACAACAAGCACAAAACGCTTGCCAGACTGCTTGGATGTTTGGTCTGCAAAACGTATTAAAGAAGAAGGTGCAGATGCAGTTAAATTCTTGCTTTACTATGATGTAGATAGCTCAGACGAACTCAACCAAGAAAAACAAGCTTACATCGAACGTATCGGTTCTGAGTGTGTGGCTGAAGATATCCCATTCTTCCTTGAAATCCTTGCTTACGATGAAAAAATTGCGGACGCAGGTTCTGTAGAATATGCGAAAGTAAAACCACACAAAGTTATTGGTGCTATGAAAGTCTTCTCAGACCCACGCTTTAACATTGATATCTTGAAAGTAGAAGTTCCTGTTAACATTAAATATGTTGAAGGCTTTGCTGAAGGTGAAGTAGTTTATACACGTGAAGAAGCAGCAGCCTTCTTCAAAGCACAAGATGAAGCAACTAACTTGCCATACATCTACTTGAGTGCTGGTGTATCAGCTAAACTCTTCCAAGATACTCTTGTATTTGCTCATGAATCAGGTGCAAACTTCAATGGAGTTCTTTGTGGCCGTGCTACATGGGCTGGATCAGTTGAAGCTTACATCAAAGATGGTGAAGAAGCAGCACGTGAATGGCTTCGCACAACTGGTTTTGAAAATATTGATGAGCTTAATAAAGTCCTTCAAACAACAGCGACTTCATGGAAAGAACGCGTGTAAGCAAGTCCTCCTGGGTTAGGAACATGAATCTAAAAAAAGTTTCATGTAAAGGTTTACAAAACAACCTACTTGTGCTATACTTAAATCACAAATTAATACAAGGTGAGTGTTACTAAGTAATATTAGGCATGATCACAGGTGAATTAGAAATCGGCTGATTTTCTAGTTCATTTGTGGTCATTTTTTGTACTAATATACCTTTAAGATTTAAAAGGAGGTTGACATGTATCGAATTCTAAATCCAATGAATCACAATGTCTCGCTTGTCAGAAATGATAAAGGAGAAGAAGTGATTGTGATTGGTAAGGGGATTGCATTTGGGAAAAAGAAGGGGGATTTGATTGCTGAACATCAGGTGGAGAAAATCTTTCGGATGAAGACCGAAGAGTCAAGAGAAAACTTTATGGCTCTCCTCAAAGATGTTCCGCTTGATTTTATCACAGTGACTTATGAAATCATTGATAAGCTATCAAAGAAATATCATTATCCGATTCAAGAGTATCTCTACGTAACCTTGACAGATCATATTTACTGTTCTTACCAAGCTCTAGCACAAGGAAGGTACAAGGATAGTAATCTGCCAGATATTTCCACTAAGTATCCTGTCGCTTTTCAAATCGCAAATGAAGCATTTGAAATTTACCGTCAGAAGCTAGCGGATCATTTTCCTGAGGATGAAATTATTCGGATTGCTTATCATTTCATCAATGCTGAGGGTGAGAATGAAGTCCAAGTGGTTGAGTCGATTGATAAGAGGAAAGAAATTCTCAGCAATGTTGAAGAAGTGCTAAAGGACTATGCAATTCAACGAACCAAAAAGAATAATCATTTCTATGATCGCTTTATGATACATTTGAATTATTTCTTGGATTATTTAGACCGCTCTAGAGATGATAACCAATCGCTTCTGGATATGGAAGACCATATCAAACGATCCTATCCAAAAGCGTTCGAGATTGGTTCCAAGATCTATGATGTGATTACGCAACATACGGGTCTTGATTTGTATAAAAGTGAACGTGTTTATCTAGTTCTACATATCCAACGTTTATTGTCATAAAAATTTAATTAAAACTATATAAGGAGAATTCTATCATGAATAGAGAAGAAGTAACATTGTTAGGTTTTGAAATCGTAGCCTATGCTGGCGATGCTCGTTCAAAACTATTGGAAGCCTTGAAGGCTGCTGAAGCTGGCGATTTTGCGAAAGCGGACACTTTGGTAGAGGAAGCTGGTTCTTGCATTGCTGAAGCTCACCACGCTCAAACAAGTCTGTTGACTAAGGAAGCAGCTGGCGAGGATTTGGCCTATAGTGTAACCATGATGCATGGCCAAGACCACTTGATGACAACTATTTTGTTAAAAGATTTGATGCATCATTTAATTGAACTCTACAAGAGAGGAGTTAAGTAATGAATAAATTAATTGCATTTATCGAGAAAGGAAAGCCTTTCTTTGAGAAACTATCTCGTAATATCTATCTTCGTGCTATTCGTGATGGTTTCATTGCAGGTATGCCTGTTATTCTCTTCTCAAGTATCTTTATCTTGATTGCCTTTGTACCAAACTCATGGGGCTTTAAATGGTCTGATGAAGTTGTAGCCTTTCTGATGAAACCTTATAGCTATTCTATGGGTATTCTGGCTCTCTTGGTAGCTGGTACAACAGCTAAGTCATTGACTGACTCAGTAAACCGTAGCATGGAGAAAACCAATCAAATCAACTATATGTCAACACTGTTAGCAGCGATTGTTGGTTTGTTGATGTTAGCAGCTGATCCTATCGAAAATGGTCTAGCTACTGGATTCTTGGGGACAAAAGGTTTGCTTTCAGCCTTC
Organism: Streptococcus mitis; assembly: GCF_047460035.1. Lineage (GTDB taxonomy): Bacteria > Bacillota > Bacilli > Lactobacillales > Streptococcaceae > Streptococcus > Streptococcus mitis_DW. The sequence continues at coordinate 120,888 of NZ_JASHHB010000003.1, forward strand.
CTTGCTGCCTTTGTTACCGTAGCTATCTATAAGATTTGTGTTAAGAACAATGTCACTATTCGCATGCCTGACGAAGTTCCACCAAATATCTCACAAGTCTTTAAAGATGTGATTCCATTCACTCTCTCAGTTGTTTCACTTTATGCTCTTGACTTACTAGCTCGTCATTTTGTTGGTGCAAGTGTGGCAGAATCAATCGGTAAATTCTTCGCACCACTCTTCTCAGCAGCAGATGGATACCTTGGTATTACCATTATCTTTGGTGCTTTTGCCTTCTTCTGGTTTGTTGGGATTCATGGTCCATCTATCGTTGAGCCTGCTATCGCAGCTATTACCTATGCCAATGCCGAAGTCAACTTGAACCTTCTCCAACAAGGTATGCACGCTGACAAGATTCTTACTTCTGGTACACAAATGTTTATCGTTACCATGGGTGGTACTGGTGCGACACTGGTTGTTCCATTCATGTTCATGTGGTTAACAAAATCTAAACGTAACCGTGCAATCGGTCGTGCTTCAGTAGTCCCAACATTCTTTGGTGTAAATGAACCAATCTTGTTTGGTGCACCACTTGTATTAAACCCAATCTTCTTCATTCCATTTATCTTTGCTCCAATCGCAAACGTTTGGATCTTCAAATTCTTTATTGAAACACTTGGAATGAACTCATTTACTGCTAATCTACCATGGACAACTCCAGCTCCACTAGGTCTAGTTCTTGGTACGAACTTCCAAGTTCTATCATTCATTCTTGCTGCCCTTCTAATCGTGGTTGACGTAGTCATTTACTATCCATTCCTTAAAGTATATGATGAACAAATTCTTGAAGAAGAGCGTTCAGGTAAATCTAATGATGAATTGAAAGAAAAAGTTGCCGCAAACTTCAACACTGCAAAAGCAGATGCTATTCTTGAAAAAGCTGGTGTAGAAGCAGCACAAAATACAATCACTGAAGAAACAAATGTCCTCGTTCTCTGTGCAGGTGGAGGGACAAGTGGACTTCTTGCGAATGCTTTGAATAAGGCAGCTGCAGAATACAATGTTCCTGTGAAAGCAGCAGCAGGTGGCTATGGTGCTCACCGTGAAATGTTGCCAGAGTTTGATCTTGTTATCCTTGCCCCTCAAGTTGCTTCAAACTTTGAAGACATGAAAGCAGAAACAGATAAGCTCGGTATTAAACTAGCGAAAACAGAAGGCGCTCAATACATCAAATTAACTCGTGATGGAAAAGGTGCTCTTGCATTCGTACAAGCTCAATTCGATTAACGATAGGGACTGTGAAACAGTCTCCTATCGTTACGGCAATCGCTATGGCGAATTTCCTAATCGCCTTGTTAATTCGTCGGTAAAAAGCTATCGTTTTTACCTCCTCATGTCACAATTCGATTAATAATAGGGACTATGAAATAGTCTCCTATCGTTACGGCAATCGCTATGGCGAATTTCCTAATCGCCTTATTAATTCGTCGGTAAAAAGATATCGTTTTTACCTTCTCATGTCACAATTCGATTAACGATAGGGACTATGAAATAGTCTCCTATCGTTACGGCAATCGCTATGGCAAATTTCCTAATCGCCTTATTAATTCGTCGGTAAAAAGCTATCGTTTTTACCTCCTCATGTTACAATTCGGTGACTTGGTACAAGAAGTGAGATGGAGAAGGATGGCTCACTGACTCCTCTCCTCTCACTTTTACTTTATTTAAATCAAGAAATAGGTGAAAAAAATGACAAAAACATTACCAAAAGACTTTATTTTCGGTGGCGCAACAGCTGCCTATCAAGCAGAAGGTGCTACACATACTGATGGTAAAGGACCAGTTGCGTGGGATAAGTATCTTGAAGATAACTACTGGTACACTGCCGAACCAGCCAGTGATTTTTACAATCGATACCCAGTTGACCTCAAGCTAGCAGAAGAGTATGGTGTCAATGGTATTCGAATTTCTATTGCCTGGTCACGTATTTTCCCGACTGGTTACGGCCAAGTAAATGCTAAAGGTGTTGAATTTTATCATAATCTATTTGCAGAGTGTCACAAACGTCATGTTGAGCCTTTTGTAACTCTTCATCACTTTGATACGCCAGAAGCTCTCCACTCAAATGGAGACTTCTTAAACCGTGAAAATATTGAACACTTTGTAGACTACGCTGCCTTCTGTTTTGAAGAATTCCCAGAAGTAAACTATTGGACAACCTTTAATGAAATTGGGCCAATTGGTGATGGTCAATACTTGGTTGGAAAATTCCCTCCAGGTATTCAGTACGACCTTGCCAAAGTTTTCCAATCGCACCACAATATGATGGTTTCTCATGCGCGTGCAGTCAAGCTATATAAAGATAAAGGTTATAAAGGTGAAATTGGTGTTGTTCATGCCCTGCCAACCAAGTATCCTTTAGATCCTAAAAATCAAGCAGATGTTCGTGCAGCAGAGTTGGAAGATATTATTCACAATAAATTTATCTTGGATGCAACTTATCTAGGTCGCTATTCAGCTGAAACGATGGAAGGTGTCAACCATATCTTATCAGTCAATGGTGGTAGTTTGGATCTTCGTGAAGAAGATTTCACAGCATTAGAAGCTGCGAAAGACTTGAACGACTTCCTTGGAATCAATTACTATATGAGTGACTGGATGGAAGCATTTGATGGAGAAACTGAAATTATCCATAATGGTAAGGGTGAGAAAGGAAGCTCTAAATACCAAATCAAAGGTGTTGGTCGTCGTGTAGCTCCTGACTATGTACCACGTACGGATTGGGATTGGATTATCTACCCTCAAGGTTTGTATGACCAAATCATGCGTGTGAAGAAAGATTATCCTAACTACAAGAAGATTTACATCACTGAAAATGGACTTGGTTATAAAGATGAGTTCGTCGATAACACTGTTTACGATGATGGTCGTATTGATTATGTGAAACAACACTTGGAAGTCTTGTCTGATGCTATTGCTGATGGTGCAAACGTCAAAGGATACTTCATCTGGTCATTAATGGATGTCTTCTCATGGTCAAACGGTTATGAAAAACGCTACGGTCTCTTCTATGTAGACTTTGAAACTCAAGAACGTTATACTAAGAAATCAGCTCACTGGTACAAGAAAGTAGCGGAAAGTCAGATTATAGACTAGTAGAATTAGTAATTAGATATAGAATTCTTGTGAGGCAAAAGATGTTCAAAGATTTTATCCAATCAATTTATGAAAAAGTTTATATCATCAATTTTGATAAATGTTCTCAAATACCTTGTTTGACTAATGAGGAGCTGAAAAAACTTGGGAAATGGTATGTCTCTACCGGTAAAGAATGGATTTGCCATTCAGACTATGAGCTGGAAGAATTTAAAAATATCTTTTTAAATTTTATCAGTCCTGAAGAACGGGATAATATCTCCTTTGATTCAGATTTTATGCCGTTTCAGCAATCATAAAGAATCTAGGAAACTCTTTTTAAAAATCTTCATCAAAAAATGCGTCATATCAAGATTCTTATTTTCTTGATATGACGCATTTTATATTTTATCAATCCTCAGTTTTATGGTTTAGAAAGAATAATTTTTGTTTGTTTTGAAAGTTGATCGAAGGTTTCTTTGCTCAGTTTAGAGTCTGAAACGATGGTATCAATATCAGAGATATTGTAGAAGGTATAAAAATCAAATTTATTGAACTTACTATTGTCAGCTAGTAAGTATTTTTTATTGGAATTGTTGAGGGCGATGCGTTGGGATTCACCTTCCTCTTCACTAAAGGTCGCAATCGCATTGTCTTTAATACCATTACAGCTAACGAAGGCTTTAGAAAATTGGAGATTGGCTAGATTTTGTAAGGTTAGTGTTCCCACAAAGGCTCCAGTGATAGAGCGGTAGTTTCCACCAATTAAAATCAAATCTGTTAGTTTTCGTTCGTTTAGGATGAGAAATACTGGTAAACTGTTTGTTACAACACGAATATTATCAATTGGAAGTTCACGGGCAAAAGATTCTAAGGTCGTACCAGGTCCGATAAAAATAGTTTCACCCTCATCAATTAAATGGCCTGCAAAACGGCTAATTTCTTGTTTTTCTGCGATTTGTAAGCTTTGTTTCTCGATATTGGAACGTTCATTGTTTAAAATGGAGCCTGTGCGAATTTTTTCAGCTCCCCCGTGCACCCGAACAAGTAAATCCTTGTCTGCCAACTCTTGCAAGTAGCGTCTAGCAGTCATATCTGATACATCTAAGCGAGCCATGATTTCTTTTACAGTAATAGTTCCCTTTGTATTTACCGTTTCTAGAATATTATCTAGTTTTTCCTGCTTTAACATCGTTATCACCTCTATTTCTATTACTATTTTATCATAAAGTGTTCAATCAATCAATTTAAAAAACAAAAGAAAACAAAAACAAAAATATCATGGTTGTTTTAAACAAACCATGATATTGATATAGCTTGTGAAATTGTTGACTTAGTCCAAACCGTAATTGTAGTCATCGTCTTGCATGGCTTCAACTTCACCAAGGAGGTAACCATTTCCGACTTGAGAGAAGAAGTCGTGGTTGGAAGTACCTGTTGAAATACCGTTCATAACGATTGGGTTGACATCATCAGCTGAATCTGGGAAGAGTGGATCTTGTCCTAGGTTCATGAGTGCCTTGTTAGCATTATAGCGAAGGAAGGTTTTGACTTCTTCCGTCCAACCAACACCATCATAGAGGCTTTCTGTGTAGCCTTCTTCATTTTCATAAAGAGTATAGAGCAGGTCGTACATCCAATCCTTGAGTTTTTCTTGCTCTTCTTCAGGCAATTCATTGAAACCAAGTTGGAATTTGTAACCAATGTAAGTTCCATGCACAGACTCATCACGAATAATCAGTTTGATGATTTCCGCAACATTGGCCAACTTGTTATTTCCTAGATAGTAGAGGGGAGTGAAGAAACCTGAGTAAAAGAGGAAGGTTTCAAGGAAGACGCTGGCTACTTTCTTTTCAAGTGGGTTACCGTTTAGGTAGATTTCGTTGACAATCTCAGCCTTCTTTTGTAGGTAAGGATTGGTATTGGTCCATTCGAAAATTTCTTCAATCTCAGCCTTGGTATTCAAGGTAGAGAAGATTGATGAGTAAGATTTAGCGTGAACAGATTCCATAAATTGGATGTTATTGAAAACAGCTTCCTCATGCGGTGTACGGATGTCCGAGCGAAGCGCTTGAACCCCTGTTTCAGATTGCATGGTATCAAGAAGGGTTAAACCACCAAAGACTTTTCCGACCAAGTCTTTCTCTTTGTTAGATAGCTTTCTCCAGTCATCCAAGTCGTTTGACAAGGGAATACGTGTATCGAGCCAGAATTGCTCCGTTAACTTTTCCCAAGTTGATTTGTCGATGACATCTTCAATGGCATTCCAGTTAATGGCTTTGTAGTAAGTTTCCATTTGAAATTTCTTTCTGTATTTAGTATTGTGATTTCACAATTACCTCTATTTTATCATAAATCTAGAGGAGTATCGTACAAAAAGTCGGTCTTCCGACTTTTTTGTTTTTCCATAGTATAGATGCTTATTCCTGTTTAGTTTAGCAGGGTGAATAAAGACTAATCTGAGAAGATGTAGTTTCCTAAAGTAAAGATTAAATCACACAGCTTTCACATTGGTTAGCACCGACTTCTCCACCGTCATCTGTAAAGGTACGGACGTAGTAGATAGACTTGATACCCTTGTTAAAGGCATAGTTGCGAAGGATAGACAAGTCACGTGTCGTTTGTTTGTTTTCTTTCTTCCATTCGTAAAGTCCTTTTGGAATGTCACTACGCATAAAGAGAGTAAGTGAGAGACCTTGATCCACGTGCTCTGTTGCAGCAGCATATACATCAATCACTTTGCGCATATCCATGTCGTAGGCAGAAGTGTAGTAAGGAATGGTTTCTGTTGACAAGCCAGCAGCAGGATAGTAGATTTTACCGATTTTCTTTTCTTGACGTTCTTCGATACGTTGTGTAATCGGATGGATAGAAGCAGAAACATCGTTTATGTAACTGATAGAACCATTTGGCGCTACAGCAAGGCGGTTTTGGTGGTAGAGGCCATCTGCTTGAACCTTGTCGCGAAGTTCAGCCCAGTCAGCAGCACTTGGGATAAAGACATCTTTGAAGAGTTCTTTAATACGGTCTGATTTTGGAACAAACTCGCCAGTCACATACTTGTCAAAGTAGTTTCCGTTAGCATAATCCGATTTTTCAAAGTTGTGGAAGGTAATACCACGTTCACGCGCTATATTGTTTGATTCAACCAAGGTCCAGTAGTTCATAAGCATAAAGTAGATGCTAGTAAATTCAACAGACTCAGGGGAACCGTACTCAATCAGTTGTTGGGCAAGGTAGCTGTGAAGTCCCATGGCACCAAGACCAAAGGTATGAGCTTGGCTATTTCCGTGGTCGATGGTAGGAACAGCTACGATGTGTGAACTATCTGTAACGAAAGTAAGGGCACGAACCATAGCACGGATAGAACGACCAAAGTCAGGTGAAGTCATCATGTTGACCACGTTGGTTGAACCAAGGTTACATGAAACGTCCGTTCCCATTTGAAGGAATTCTTGAGCATCGTTGATCAAGCTTGGTTCTTGGACTTGAAGAATCTCAGAACATAAGTTACTCATGATAATCTTTCCATCAACTGGGTTTGCACGGTTAGCCGTATCAATGTTGACAACATAAGGGTAGCCAGATTCTTGTTGCAATTTAGAGATTTCAGTTTCCAAATCACGCGCCTTGATTTTTGTTTTGCGGATATTTGGATTTGCGACTAGTTCATCGTATTTCTCAGTGATGTCGATGTAGTTGAATGGTACACCGTATTCAAGCTCTACAGAATAAGGGCTGAAGAGGTACATTTCTTCATTTTTACGTGCTAATTCGTAGAATTTATCGGGCACTACAACACCAAGTGAAAGTGTCTTAACACGAACTTTTTCATCGGCGTTTTCCTTCTTAGTTGAAAGGAAGGCGATAATATCTGGGTGGAAGACGTTGAGGTAGACAACACCAGCACCTTGACGTTGACCCAATTGGTTTGAGTAAGAGAAGCTGTCTTCGAAAAGCTTCATAACAGGAACGACGCCAGAAGCAGCTCCTTCATAGCCTTTGATAGGTGCACCAGCTTCACGAAGGTTGCTGAGAGTAATTCCCACACCACCACCAATACGTGAAAGTTGAAGAGCTGAGTTGATAGAACGTCCGATAGAGTTCATATCATCCGTTACTTGGATTAGGAAGCAAGATACTAACTCCCCACGGCGAGCACGTCCAGCATTCAAGAAGGAAGGAGTAGCAGGTTGGTAGCGTTGGTGGATGATTTCATTGGCAATATCGATTGCAACAGCTTCATTGCCATCAGCGAAATAAAGGGCGTTAAAGAAGACACGGTCTTCCATGCTTTCAAGATAATATTCACCGTCATTAGTCTTTAAGGCGTATTGATTGTAAAACTTATAAGCTGCCATGAAAGACTTGAATTGGAAGTTTTGGTCTTTGATAAATTGAGCCAATTCTTCCAAAAATTCTGGACGGTATTTCTTGATAAAGGCTGTTTCGATGTAGTTGTGTTCAATGAGGTAGTTGATTTTATCTTTGATTGAATCAAAAACCATAGTGTTTGGAACTACATTTTCTTTAAAGAAGGCATCTAAGGCTTCCTTATCTTTATGAAGCATGATTTGTCCATTAACAGGACGGTTGATTTCGTTATTGAGACGGAAGTAGGTCACGTCTTCAAGATGTTTTAATCCCATAAAATTTCCCTTATCTAATTACAAAAGAAAGGCCTCTAAGTTAGCCCTAGAAGCAGTTTCTTCTGGATGATGTACTAAGATTATGCTAATTGTTTCAGTTTTCCTGGTTGGAAACCTGAAAAGACTTCAGTTGGTGTTTGGATAACAGGAGCTGCGCTGAAACCGAGCTCTTTAACTTGATCGATGTACTCAGGTTGCTCATCAAGATTGATTTCTTTATATTCAACGTTATTACTGTCCAAGAAACGTTTGGTCATCTTGCATTGGACACAGTTATTTTTAGAATAAACGGTTACCATTGTGTAACTCCTCTTAAAAAATTTTAATACTATCCTAGTATATCAGAAATTAAAATTTTGTCAATAATTTAGAACTAAATATAGTGGTCTGTTTTTATACATGGCTAAACAAAACACAATATGTAGTGTTTGTTTTGGAAAATAATGATAATTCTCCTATAAGTTGTTTTTTGAAAAACTATATCCTGTGTTTTGTTATCTAGAATAGAAGATTTTCAGCAAGTTATCTGAAAGGAAATCGAATAAATCCCATAAAATGCTTGAAAAAAATCCTAGAAGATGGTATAATACCAAATTGTAAGGGTTATCACATATAACTCAAAAAAGAAAGAACAAAAGGAGAGTCAAACTATGGCTTCTAAAGATTTCCACGTAGTGGCAGAAACAGGTATTCACGCACGTCCAGCAACATTGTTGGTACAAACTGCAAGCAAATTTGCTTCAGATATCACTCTTGAGTACAAAGGTAAATCAGTTAACCTTAAATCAATCATGGGTGTTATGAGTCTTGGTGTTGGCCAAGGTGCTGACGTAACTATCTCAGCTGAAGGTGCAGATGCAGATGATGCTATCGCTGCAATCTCAGAAACAATGGAAAAAGAAGGATTGGCATAAGGAAGATGACAGAAATGCTTAAAGGAATCGCAGCATCTGACGGTGTTGCCGTTGCAAAAGCATATCTACTCGTTCAACCGGATTTGTCATTCGATACTGTTTCAGTCGAAGATACAAACGCAGAAGAGGCTCGTTTGGATGTAGCTCTTGAAGCTTCTCAAAACGAGCTTTCTCTTATCCGTGAGAAAGCTGTAGGTACGCTTGGTGAAGAAGCGGCTCAAGTTTTTGACGCTCATTTGATGGTTCTTGCTGACCCAGAATTGATTGGTCAGATTAAAGAAACAATCCGTGCTAAGAAAGTCAATGCTGAAGCAGGTCTTAAAGAAGTGACTGACATGTTCATCACGATCTTTGAAGGCATGGAAGATAACCCATACATGCAAGAACGTGCAGCGGATATCCGCGACGTGACAAAACGTGTATTGGCAAACCTTCTTGGTAAAAAATTGCCAAATCCAGCTTCTATCAATGAAGAAGTAATCGTAATTGCGCATGACTTGACACCATCTGATACAGCTCAATTGGACAAAAACTTTGTAAAAGCTTTTGTAACAAACATCGGTGGACGTACAAGCCACTCAGCTATCATGGCACGTACACTTGAAATTGCAGCTGTATTGGGAACAAATAACATCACTGAAGTAGTGAAAGACGGCGATATCCTTGCCGTTAACGGAATTACTGGTGAAGTGATTATCAACCCAACAGATGAACAAGCGGCAGAATTTAAAGCAGCTGGTGAAGCTTATGCTAAACAAAAAGCTGAATGGGCACTTTTGAAAGATGCTCAAACAGTGACTGCTGACGGTAAACACTTCGAGTTGGCAGCTAACATCGGTACTCCAAAAGACGTTGAAGGTGTTAACAACAACGGTGCAGAAGCTGTTGGACTTTACCGTACAGAGTTCTTGTACATGGATTCTCAAGACTTCCCAACAGAAGATGAGCAGTATGAAGCATACAAAGCTGTTCTTGAAGGAATGAATGGTAAACCAGTGGTTGTTCGTACAATGGATATCGGTGGAGATAAGGAACTTCCTTACTTCGATATGCCACATGAAATGAACCCATTCCTTGGATTCCGTGCCCTTCGTATCTCTATTTCTGAAACTGGAGATGCTATGTTCCGCACACAGATCCGCGCTCTTCTTCGTGCTTCTGTTCATGGTCAATTGCGTATCATGTTCCCAATGGTTGCCCTATTGAAAGAATTCCGTGCAGCTAAAGCAGTCTTTGATGAAGAAAAAGCAAACCTTCTTGCTGAAGGAGTTGCAGTTGCGGATGATATCCAAGTTGGTATCATGATTGAAATCCCTGCAGCAGCGATGCTTGCAGACCAATTTGCTAAAGAAGTTGACTTCTTCTCAATTGGTACAAACGACTTGATCCAATACACAATGGCAGCAGACCGTATGAACGAGCAAGTTTCATACCTTTACCAACCATATAACCCATCAATCCTTCGCCTGATCAACAACGTTATCAAGGCAGCTCACGCTGAAGGTAAATGGGCTGGTATGTGTGGTGAGATGGCTGGCGATCAAAAAGCTGTTCCACTTCTTGTCGGAATGGGCTTGGATGAGTTCTCTATGTCAGCCACATCGGTCCTTCGTACACGTAGCTTGATGAAGAAATTGGACACTGCTAAGATGGAGGAGTACGCTAATCGTGCCCTTACAGAGTGTTCAACAATGGAAGAAGTTCTTGAACTTCAAAAAGAATACGTTAACTTCGATTAATGTCATTAACCTTGTAACTTAGTTGCAAGGTTTTTTGATACATTCGGGAATAGTATAGTCTTGTGAAGTCCACTTTTCAATGATGAAGAGGCATGATATAATAGGAGAAACAAATAGAATAAGAGAGAAATCATGTCTAAAGAAATTGATATTGAGTATTACCACCAGCTAGCCTTGCAAAAGCAGAAGGAGCATCGAAAAGTTTTAGCAAATTTAAAGAAAAAGCCACCTAAGAACTTGGATAAAATTGTCCAGCAGATTCATCAAGAAGTCTTTGCAGAGATTGATTGTACCGCCTGTGCTAACTGTTGTAAGACTTTGGGACCCGACTTTAAAGAAGCGGATATTACACGAATTGCCAAGTATTTTAAGATGAAATTACCAGCTTTTGAAGCGGAGTTTCTGCAGGTAGATGAAGATGGCGATAAGGTTTTTAAATCCATGCCCTGTCCCTTTTTAGGAGGAGATAACCTCTGTTCCATCTATGAAGTTCGTCCAAAGGCCTGCCGAGAGTTCCCCCATACAGATCGCAAAAAGATCCATCAAATCAACCATTTGACGATTAAGAATACTTTGACCTGTCCAGCAGCCTATCTCTTTGTTGAGAAATTAAAGGATAAGTTATAGAGATTTAAAGGATAAAAAATTTCTAATAATAACTAACAATATGAAGGGAGAACTCTGTGCCTAGACCGAAAACAAAAGAGGAGCTAGTACTGGCCTCTAAGGAAAACTATGAAAAGCTCAATCGTTTCATCTCCCAACTAAGTGAAGATGAGCTACAGACTCCATTTGATTTTTCAAGAGACCCAAAGAAAAAAGAAGCTCACTGGAAAAGGGATAAAAATCTAAGAGATGTTCTGATCCATCTTTATGAATGGCATCAGTTACTTTTGACTTGGGTACATTCTAATCAAGAAGGTCACTAAAGGCCTTTTCTACCTGAACCTTATAATTGGAAAACTTATGGAGAAATGAATATCGCTTTTTGGAAGAAGCACCAGAAAACCTCCTTAGAAGAAGCGACTAGACTCCTAGAACAATCACATAGGGAGGTTTTAGAGTTGATAGAAGTTTTTAGCAATGATGAACTCTTTACCAAAGGTATCTATAAGTGGACGGGAGGGACAAGTCTAGGTTCCTACTTTGTCAGTAGTACGTCAAGCCACTATGATTGGGCTCTGAAAAAACTCAAAGCTCATCGGAAGAATTGTAAGGGATAGATGGCCTATTTGAAATGTCAAGAATGAGTTCTTTTAAACGTAAGATAAAAACAAAGGGCCATCAAGTGATGTAGCCCTTTTGAGTTATACAAGCAAATTACCATGCAAAAGCTGTCGTTGGAGCATTGAGCGCTTCTAACCACTGTTTATTTTTTACGGGGCAAAGAGTTACGGATATACCTGCCATATCTAGACTGGTCATAAATGTTCCTGATTTTATAAAGGTAATAGTGACTCCTTCAATTTCTAAGAGTTGAAGGATATCATTGATAAATATGCCCATTTCTAAGTTGCTGGTAGTGCCTAGATTATTTACAAGCAATATAAATTGATCACCCTTTTTCCAATGATAGTGCAATCTTAATTTACTTATAATTTCATTTGCAAGGATTTCCGATGATTGGAATGGGACGATACGATAGCCTTCTTCGCCATGTATCCCAATACCATAGGAAATATTTCCTTCTTCCAAGTTAAATAGTGGAAGGGTGGCTTGGGGGAGACTAGCAGCTTTCGTTGCAAAGCCAATTGTTGCGATTTCGGGAGCAAGCTGATGACCTAAATCAGTTAGTTGCTCGATGTTGGCACCATTTTGAGCTGCAAATCCTAGGATTTTATGAAGTAAGATTGTCCCTGCAAGCCCTCTTCCTCTAATTTGAAATCTATTGTGAGGTTCAATTGAAATATCGTCGTGTGCTAGACTATAGCCGACCTTAATTCCTTCTTTTCTAGCAGTGTTAATGGCCCAGCTAAATTCTTTGGTGTCTGCTTCGAAATTTTTTACAATGATGAAGACACCGTGACCATTGTTTAAAAAACGAATGGACTCTAAGATTTCAGTTCTTGTAGGAGGAGTAAATAATTGGCCATAGATAGCAGCAGTAAGCATTCCTTCTCCCACATATCCAATATGCGCAGGTTCGTGACCGGAACCTCCACCCGACAATATTGGAACCTGATGAGGATTGCGATTTTTTTGATAGACTAGTGGTAAAGTAGGGTGTTTTTCTAATTCAGGATGACTGCTGACAGTTGCCGAAATGTAACTTGAAATAATTTTTTGTTTATGATTTGAAATAAATGTCATTGTGGTCTCTTTCCAATAATTGTCATGATTAGAAAGTCTGGTTGTGGAACTGGACTTTTTTTATTGACGTAAGCTTTCACGATTTCTGCTAGAGCGTGTGAATGATAGTCTAACAAAAAACAAGTATAAGCAGATGAATCGATATCAATCTGACCATATTCTCTTAAAATTTTTGATACAAGCAAGCGACAGTAGCTGATAAAGTGGTCATAGAAGTTATTTTGCCCTTGAATATCAAAAAGTTGAATATAAAAATCACGCTCTTGTTCGAAATAAAAAAATAATTCTTGTAATAGTTTTTGGCCTGAAATGAAGTCCAAGTTATTGGTGATATACTCGGTTAAGTCATTTTCAAATATCCAGTCTAGCAGTTCATATTTGTCAAGAAAGTGATTATAAAAGGTCTGTCTACGAATGCCAGCTGATTCCATGATATCTACAATGGAGATTTTGTCAAATTCTCTAGTAGCTAAAAGGTCTCTAAATGCCTTGGTAATCCGTTTTTTTGTAATAAGTGATGATGCCATAGGAAGCCTTTCTTTTACTTACTTCATTTTACCAAAAAAATGTTTTAAACGGGTTTAAAAGGGGACAAATAATAGAATCTGTCCCTTATCATCTAGCAATAAAAAATATATAATAAAAGCGAAAACAAAGATACATGCCGAAAGGAGTTTCTCATGAAAAAAATTATAAATGAACCGACACAAGTTGTTGATGAAATGTTGCAGGGATTGTCATTCATGCATGATGACTTGGTTCAACGCTTAGATGGTTTTGATGTCATCGTTAGAAAGGCAGAAAAGACAGGAAAAGTTGGACTCATTTCAGGTGGAGGTTCAGGACATGAACCAAGTCATGCTGGATTTGTAGGAGATGGAATGTTGTCTGCTGCCATTTGTGGAGCAGTCTTCACTTCACCTACTCCGGACCAAATTTTAGAAGCCATCAAGGCGGCTGATGAAGGTGCTGGAGTTTTCATGGTCATCAAGAACTATTCTGGGGACATCATGAATTTTGAAATTGCACAAGAACTTGCTGAAATGGAAGGTATTGATGTAGCAAGTGTTGTAGTCGATGATGATATTGCGGTTGAAAATAGTCTCTATACCCAAGGTCGTCGAGGTGTCGCAGGTACTATATTAGTCCATAAAATTTTGGGTGATGCGGCTCGTTCTGGTAAAACATTATCTGAAATGAAGGACTTGGCCGACAAACTTGTCTTAGAAATTAAAACAATTGGCTTAGCTCTATCTGGCGCTACTGTTCCAGAAGTTGGCAAACCAGGTTTTGTTCTAGAAGATGATGAATTTGAATACGGAGTTGGTATCCACGGTGAACCGGGATATAAGAAAGAGAAGATGCAACCCTCAGCACAATTGGCCTCAGAATTGGTTGAAAAGTTATCTGAAGGTTTCCAACTTAAAGCTGGAGAACGCTATGGCCTTCTCATCAATGGTTTAGGAAGCACTCCTCTTATGGAGCAATACGTATTTGCAAATGATGTGGCTAAATTACTCCATGAAAAAGGTGTTGAGTTGGCATTTAAGAAAATTGGAAACTATATGACATCAATCGATATGGCTGGATTATCATTAACATTGATTCGATTGGCAGATGATGAGTGGTTGGATGCTCTAAATACACCTGTTACTACCCCAGCTTGGTAAAACTCAAGGAGGATATGTCGCATGAATGTTGAACAAGCTCTTGAATGGATGAAGCTTTTTAATAAAAAGATTCAAGAACAGAAAGATTACCTTAGTGAGCTAGACACTCCTATAGGAGATGGAGACCACGGTGGAAATATGGCGCGTGGCATGGCTGCAGTTATGGAGAACTTAGAAGGAAAGCAATTTGAGACCAGCAGTGATGTTTTTAAAGTTGTCTCCATGCAACTACTGAGTAAGGTAGGCGGTGCTTCTGGTCCTTTGTATGGCTCTGCTTTTATGGGCATGGCCAAGGCTGATTCAAATTCTAAAATAGATGAAATCTTACAAAGCGGTTTGGATATGATTGTCAAACGTGGGAAAGCAGAAGTTGGAGAAAAGACAATGGTTGATGTTTGGACTCCTGTTATTGCTGCTTTGTCTGCAGGCCAATTTACTCAAGAGGTTATTGATAAGCTAGTGAATGCTACCAAAGATTTACTTGCAACTAAAGGAAGGGCATCTTATGTAGGAGAACGTTCTCTTGGACATATTGATCCTGGATCATTTTCATCAGGATTACTCTTTACTGCTCTTTTAGAAACTGGGGTGGTTTAATGGGAAGTATTGGTCTTGTTATCGTTTCACATTCTAAACACATTGCACAAGGTGTCGTTGAACTGATTAGTGAAGTAGCTAAAGATATTCCGATTACTTATGTAGGAGGAACCGAAGATGGAGGAATTGGAACGAGTTTTGATCAAGTAGATAGGGTTGTTTCCGAAAATCCAGCAGATACTTTATTAGCTTTTTTTGACCTAGGTTCTGCTAAAATGAACTTAGAAATGGTGGCTGATTTCAGTGATAAAAGTATCATCATCAATAGGGTTCCAATTGTAGAAGGTGCCTATACTGCAGCTGCTCTTCTTCAGGCTGGTGCAGAACTGTCAGTTATTCAAACACAGTTGTCGGAGCTTGAAATCAATAAATAAGAAATTTTACTATAACTCTTTTTATAGGTGAGCTATTGATTATCTCAACTATCAAAGTTTAATACTCAATGAAAATTAAAGAGCAAACTAGGAAGCTAGCCGCAGGCTGTACTTGAGTACGGCAAGGTGAAGCTGACGTGGTTTGAATTTGATTTTCGAAGAGTATAAGTAAATGATTTCAAAATCAGAAAAGGATTGCTTTATGCAGTCCCTTTTTGTTTAAAAGGAGTAGAATCATAGAGTTTCTAAATTGTGAATCAATCAAAACTGATTGGGATGGGACTATTCTAGCTTTAGAATTCTTTAAAAATTAAAATTTAAAGCAATCAATGACTTAGAATAGTGCAAAAACATCTATTTTATAGGAATTCTAGGTTTAGAATTGCATAGATATTTATGAAGTTAGGATATTCGATAGATAGAATTGTTCTATTCTGAAAGATTTTGACAATCAAAAGTCTAGAAGAGTGATTTATAAGTATACTTGTAGCCTTTAGTTGCGATAATTGTATGTCAAATAGATGGAATAAATTGGTATGGCTTTCTTACTTTATGCTATAATATTCATAATTCTTTTCAGAAAGGAAAACCTCAATTGTCCTACAAATTTTTACTTTTCGACCTCGATCACACCTTGCTTGATTTTGATGCTGCTGAGGATGTGGCTTTGACGCAACTTCTAAAAGAAGAAGGGGTTGCAGATATTCAGGCCTACAAAGACTTTTACGTTCCCATGAACAAGGCTCTCTGGAAGGATTTGGAGCAAAAGAAAATTAGTAAACAAGAGCTGGTTAACACGCGCTTTTCTCGTTTATTTTCTCATTTTGGACTGGAGAAAGATGGTAGTTTTCTAGCCCAACGTTACCAATTTTACTTAGCCCAACAGGGACAAACGATTTCTGGCGCTCATGAACTTTTGGACAGCCTCATCGAGCGTGATTATGACTTGTATGCTGCGACAAATGGCATTACTGCCATTCAGACAGGGCGTTTGGCTCAATCTGGTCTGGCACCTTATTTCAATCAAGTCTTTATCTCTGAACAGCTGCAAACACAAAAGCCGGATGCTCTTTTTTATGAAAAAATTGGTCAACAGATTGCAGGTTTTAGCAAAGAAAAGACGCTGATGATTGGAGACTCTCTAACCGCCGACATTCAAGGCGGCAATAATGCTGGGATTGACACGATTTGGTACAATCCTCATCAACTCGAAAATCCCACACAAGCCCAGCCAACCTACGAAGTCCATTCTTACCGAGACTTGCTGGATTGTTTAGATAAACTGTAAAAAGTGGTTTAGATAGCCACTTTTTGCTATAATAGAGGCAGTAAAAACGAAGGAATAGTTAACGATGTCAAGGCCAGAACTTTCTCTTTATGAACCATTGTATACACTAAAGGAAGTTGATCAAAATATCTGGATAGTGGATGGTGATTTGATTCAAATGGATATGAAGATCTTCAAACTTCCTTTTCAGACACGTATGACGGTGATTAAGTTAAATGATGGCAAACTTTGGATTCATTCTCCTATTGCGCCAAACGAGAAACTCTTTACTGAACTGGACGCTCTGGGCAGAGTAGCTTACCTGATTTCACCAAATAAGATTCACTACGCCTATATTGCAGATTGGAGAAAAAGATATCCTCATGCGCAAGCATGGTCTAGTCCAGGAGTTGAAGAGAGAGCGAAAAGTCAGAATGTCAAGG
The DNA here is from genome assembly GCF_047460035.1 of Streptococcus mitis. Taxonomy (GTDB): domain Bacteria; phylum Bacillota; class Bacilli; order Lactobacillales; family Streptococcaceae; genus Streptococcus; species Streptococcus mitis_DW. The sequence continues at coordinate 137,965 of NZ_JASHHB010000003.1, forward strand.
TGGAATTTGATGCTGCCTTAACAGATAAGGCTCCTGACCTATGGTCTGATGAGATTGATCAGCTTATTTTTAAGGGAAGTTCTGTCATCGAAGAGGTCGTGTTTTTTCATAAATCAACTAAAACACTCATTGTAACAGACCTTATAGAGAATTTTGAACCTGAAAAGATAGCTAGTCCAATCCGCAGAAAATTCTATCGTTTAGCTCGTGTAACAGCCCCTGATGGTCGAACTCCTATTGATTATCGTATGACTTTTTTAGGAAGACAAAGGGAAGCAAAGGTTTCCTTTTCCCATATGTCAAACTGGAAACCGGATAAGATTATACTTGCACATGGTTTATGCTTTTTTAAAAATGGTGCGGATGAATTAAGACGTGCTTTTAGATGGATAAGATAAAGGAGGGAAAGATGGAACACTCGTCTTGGCATGCTTTGATTAAGGAGCAATTACCTGAGGGTTATTTTGGGAAAATCAATCAGTTTATGAATCAGGTCTATGCTCAGGGTACTGTTTATCCGCCAAAAGAAAAGGTTTTTCAGGCTCTCTTGACAACACCGCTTGAAGAAGTGAAGGTGGTGATTTTAGGGCAAGACCCCTATCACGGGCCAGGTCAGGCGCAGGGTTTGAGTTTTTCTGTTCCTGACTCTATCCCAGCTCCGCCATCCTTGCAAAATATCTTGAAAGAATTGTCAGATGATATCGGAGTTAAGAAATCCCATGATTTGACGACTTGGGCTGAGCAAGGAGTCTTGCTTCTCAATGCTTGTTTGACCGTGCCTGCTGGACAGGCAAATGGTCATGCTGGTCAAATATGGGAGCCATTTACAGATGCTGTGATTCAGGTCGTCAATCATCTAGATAGGCCAGTGGTCTTTGTACTCTGGGGAGCCTATGCACGCAAGAAGAAGGTCTTGGTCAGCAATCCTAACCACTTGATTATAGAATCAGCCCATCCCAGTCCTTTGTCAGTTTATAGAGGATTTTGGGGTTCTAAGCCTTTTTCCAAGGCAAATGCTTTTTTAGAAGATACAGGACAAGAGCCAATCGATTGGCTTAGATAAGGAGAAAATATGCCTCAGTTAGCGACGATTTGCTACATTGATAATGGAAAAGAACTGCTCATGCTCCACCGTAATAAGAAACCCAATGATGTTCATGAAGGGAAATGGATTGGCGTGGGTGGTAAGCTAGAGCGTGGTGAGACACCTCAAGAATGCGCGGTGCGTGAAATCCTCGAAGAAACAGGGCTCAAAGCCAAGCCAGTTCTAAAAGGTGTTATCACTTTTCCAGAATTTACGCCAGATTTAGACTGGTACACCTATGTTTTTAAGGTGACGGAGTTTGAGGGTGAATTGATTGATTGCAACGAGGGAACGCTAGAATGGGTTCCCTATGACGAGGTTTTGAGCAAGCCAACTTGGGAAGGTGACCACACCTTTGTTGAATGGCTTTTAGAGGACAAACCCTTCTTTTCAGCCAAGTTTGTTTATGATGGGGACAAATTATTGGATACTCAAGTTGATTTTTATGAATAAAGGAGAAAGAAGATGCTACTAATTAAAAATGGTCGTGTAATGGATCCCAAGTCTGGTTTGGATCAAGTGTGTGATGTCTTAGTTCAAGATGGGAAAATTATCAAAATTGCGCCCGAGGTCAAGGAAGAAGGAGCAGAAATCTTAGATGCTAGTGGTCTTGTAGTTGCTCCTGGCTTGGTCGATATTCATGTTCATTTCCGTGAACCTGGTCAAACTCACAAGGAAGATATTCATACAGGTGCCCTAGCAGCTGCTGCAGGTGGTTTTACAACTGTTGTCATGATGGCTAATACTAGTCCAACCATCTCGGATGTAGAGACCTTGCAAGAAGTTCTCCATTCAGCTGCCAAAGAGAAGATTAATGTTAAGACGGTTGCGACCATTACTAAGAACTTTAATGGCCAAGATTTGACTGACTTTAAGGCACTTTTAGAAGCAGGTGCGGTTGGTTTCTCAGATGACGGTATTCCGCTTGAAAGCAGTAAAGTTGTCAAGGAAGCCATGGAGGAAGCCAAAAAGCTTAATACCTTTATTAGTCTCCATGAGGAAGATCCAGGATTGAATGGGATTCTTGGCTTTAATGAAAATATCGCTAAAGAACATTTCCATATCTGTGGTGCAACTGGGGTGGCTGAGTATGCTATGATGGCGCGTGATGTCATGATTGCCTATGCGACCAAGGCTCATGTCCATATCCAGCATTTGTCTAAGGAAGAAAGTGTTAAAGTAGTTGAGTTTGCTCAAGGTTTGGGTGCGCAAGTCACAGCAGAAGTAGCGCCACAGCATTTCTCTAAGACAGAAGCACTTCTTTTGACACAAGGTAGCAATGCTAAGATGAATCCACCGCTTCGCTTGGAATCAGACCGTCTTGCCGTGATTGAAGGTCTCAAGTCAGGTGTCATTACAGTTATTGCGACAGACCACGCGCCTCATCATGCAGATGAAAAAAATGTTGAGGATATTACCAAAGCGCCATCTGGTATGACAGGTTTGGAAACATCTCTTTCTCTCGGCTTGACCTATTTGGTAGAAGCTGGTGAGTTAAGCCTGATGGAATTACTCGAAAAGATGACCTATAACCCAGCCAAGCTTTATAACTTTGAAGCAGGTTACTTGGCTGAGAATGGTCCAGCGGATATTACTATTTTTGATGCTAAGGCTGACCGCCTTGTGGACTCCCATTTTGCTTCCAAAGCAGCTAATTCACCATTCATCGGTGAAACCTTAAAAGGGCAGGTTAAATACACCATCTGTAAGGGACAAATCGTCTATCAAAACTAGGTGGGAGTCTGGTCTGTAAACAAAAAGAATAGAGAGCCTATATGTACCAAACCCATCATTTTAAAGACAAGTTTATCTTATTTTTAAAGATATTTTTTCCTATCCTGATTTATCAATTTGCCAATTATTCTGCTTCCTTTGTTGATACGACTATGACAGGTCAATACAATACCATGGACTTGGCTGGTGTGTCTATGGCAACCAGTATCTGGAATCCTTTCTTTACCTTTCTAACAGGGATTGTATCGGCCTTGGTGCCCATCATTGGTCACCATCTTGGTCGAGGCAAAAAGGAAGAAGTTGCATCCGATTTTTACCAGTTCATCTATTTGGCCTTGGGTCTATCTGTGGTCTTGCTGGGGATGGTGCTTTTCTTGGCACCACCAATCTTGAATCATATTGGACTAGAAGCACCGGTGGCAGCAGTAGCGGTTCGCTATCTCTGGTTTTTATCTATCGGGATTATCCCCTTGTTGCTCTTTAGTGTCATTCGTTCCTTGCTGGATTCGCTGGGCTTGACCAAACTGTCCATGTACCTCATGCTTTTGTTACTCCCTCTCAATAGCGGATTTAACTATCTCTTGATTTACGGTGCCTTTGGTGTTCCAGAACTGGGAGGTGCTGGTGCTGGTTTAGGTACTTCCTTGGCCTACTGGGTCTTGCTTGGGATTTCTGTTCTGGTCTTATTTAAACAGGAGAAGCTCAAAGCCTTGCATTTTGAGAAACGCATTCCGCTTAATATGGATAAAATCAAGGAAGGAGTTCGCTTAGGTCTGCCTATTGGAGGAACTGTCTTCGCGGAAGTAGCTATCTTTTCTGTGGTTGGCTTGATTATGGCTAAGTTTTCGTCCTTGATTATCGCTAGTCATCAGTCAGCTATGAACTTTTCAAGTCTTATGTACGCCTTTCCTATGAGTATCTCATCGGCTATGGCTATTGTCGTTTCCTATGAAGTGGGAGCCAAGCGATTTGATGATGCTAAAACCTATATTGGTCTAGGAAGATGGACTGCCCTCATTTTTGCGGCCTTCACCTTATCCTTCCTTTATATCTTTAGGGGAAATGTGGCTAGTCTTTATGGTAACGACCCAGAATTTATTGATTTGACAGCGCGCTTTTTGACTTATAGTCTTTTCTTCCAATTAGCAGATACCTTTGCGGCACCGCTTCAGGGAATTTTACGGGGGTATAAGGATACCGTTATTCCTTTTTACCTTGGTTTGGTTGGTTACTGGGGGGTGACACTCCCAGTAGCTATGGTATTCGACTCTCTAACAGATTTTGGAGCTTATTCTTACTGGATCGGCTTGATTATTAGTCTAATTGTGAGTGGGGTTCTCTACCGTTGGCGTTTAACTGTGATTATGAAGAGATTTGAATCTTTAGCAAAACAAACGATACAAAGTTTGTGAAAAAATATTCTTGATAAGAAAATCCCTTATTCCTATGGGGTTTTCTTTTTTAATTTGTGAAATTTTCTTTAGAAAAACTTTGACAGTATTTGCCAAAAACGGTAAAATAGTAAGGTAAGAAGAAAGTTAGAAAGGCAAGAAGATGTCAATTTTAGATAAAAATCTTTTGCTAGAGATGTTCCGTAAGATGGAAGAAATCCGTCGTATGGACTTAAAAATTGCGCAATTAGTAAAGAAAGGGAAAGTGCCAGGAATGACGCACTTTTCTGTTGGAGAAGAGGCAGCTAACGTGGGTGCTATGTTGGCTCTCAATCCAGATGATCTAATTACCTCAAACCACCGTGGTCACGGACAAGCTATTGCCAAAGGAATTGACCTCAACGGAATGATGGCTGAAATCCTTGGTAAATACACTGGAACCTGTAAAGGTAAAGGTGGTTCTATGCATATTGCTGACCTTGATGCTGGTAACCTTGGTGCCAATGGTATCGTAGGTGGTGGTATGGGAATCGCTGTTGGTGCAGCCCTCAGTCAGCAAATGCAAAATACCGGTAAAATCGTTGTCTGCTTCTTTGGAGATGGTGCGACCAATGAAGGTGTTTTCCACGAAGCAGTGAACATGGCTTCTATCTGGAACCTGCCAGTCATTTTCTATTGCATTAACAACGGTTACGGTATCTCTGCGGATATCAAGAAAATGACTAATGTAGAACATATCCATCAACGTAGCGCCGCTTATGGAATTCCTGGAATGTTCATCGAAGACGGTAACAATGTCATAGATGTCTACGAAGGATTTAAGAAAGCTGTAGATCATGTTCGTGGTGGCAATGGACCAGTCTTGATTGAAAGTGTTACTTATCGCTGGCTTGGTCACTCATCATCTGACCCTGGTAAGTATCGTACGCGTGAAGAAGTGGAATTGTGGAAACAAAAAGACCCGATCGAAAACCTTCGCAAGTACCTCATTGAAAATAACATTGCAAGTGCCGAAGAATTGGAAGAAATCCAAGCGCAAGTCAAGGAAGCAGTAGAAGCTTCTGTTAAATTTGCAGAAGAAAGTCCATTCCCACCGCTTGAATCAGCCTTTGAAGATATTTACGCAGACTAAGGAGAAAGAGATAAAATGGAAACAAAAACAATGTCGTTTCGTGACACCATTATCCTTGCTATGTCTGAGGAAATGCGTCGCGATGAAAATGTGTTCTTGATGGGAGAAGATGTTGGTGTCTTCGGAGGAGACTTCGGTACTTCTGTTGGAATGCTTGAAGAATTTGGTCCAGAACGTGTTCGTGATTGTCCAATTTCTGAAGCTGCCATTTCAGGAGCAGCAGCAGGGGCAGCCATGACAGGACTTCGTCCAATCGTCGATATGACCTTTATGGACTTCTCGGTCATTGCCATGGACAATATCGTAAACCAAGCAGCTAAAACACGCTATATGTTTGGTGGGAAAGGTCAGGTTCCAATGACTGTTCGTTGTGCAGCTGGTAACGGAGTTGGTTCTGCAGCCCAGCATTCACAATCTCTAGAGTCTTGGTTTACTCATATTCCTGGTCTTAAGGTTGTGGCACCAGGTACACCTGCAGACATGAAAGGACTGCTCAAATCTTCTATCCGTGATAATAATCCTGTTATCATTCTTGAGTATAAATCAGAATTTAACCAAAAAGGGGAAGTACCAGTTGATCCAGACTACACGATTCCACTTGGAGTTGGGGAAATCAAACGCGAAGGAACGGATGTAACAGTTGTTACTTATGGAAAAATGCTTCGCCGTGTGGTTCAAGCTGCTGAAGAATTAGCAGTAGAAGGCATTTCAGTTGAAATTGTTGACCCACGTACCCTTGTTCCTCTTGATAAGGATATTATCATTAACTCAGTGAAGAAGACTGGTAAAGTTGTTCTGGTCAACGATGCCCATAAAACAAGCGGCTATATCGGAGAGATTTCAGCTATTATTTCAGAATCGGAAGCATTTGACTATCTAGATGCACCAATCCGCCGTTGCGCAGGAGAAGATGTGCCAATGCCTTACGCGCAAAACCTAGAGAATGCAATGATTCCAACAGTTGAAAGCATCAAAGATGCCATCCGTAAAACATATAATAAAGAATAGAATTACATAAGATAAGTTATGTAAAATAACGGTTGTTTTTAACTTTAGTAACTTGAGATATGTATTGTACCCAAGTTATTTGTAAAGTTGTGACAGTTTTTTGACGAATCAATAATATTCGATAAAAAACTTAGTAAGTCTACTAGGTTGGTCGCCTAATAGCGGCAACCGTAGCAACTTGAGATACGTGTTGTATCCAAGTTGCTTGTAGAGTTGAACACGGGCTAAAAACTCGGAAAAAAAATAAATCTCCTTGACTTCATCAAAGTCTGCGTTGATTTCCTATTTTTCAGTCGCTTTTAAACGCCCTTTACATCATTTAATTGAATTCGGACGGAGGTCTGCGAAAAAAAGATAGATTTCCTTGTGTTCATCGAACACATCGTTAATCTCCTATTTTTTCATTGCCCTCTGCGTCCTTAATATCTTATATTCGAACACGGGCTAAAAGCTCGGAAAAAAGATAAATCTCCTTGGCTTCATCGAAACCATCGTCGATTTCCTATTTTTCAGTCGCTTTTGACGCCCTTTGCATCATTTAATTGAATTCGGACGGAGGTCTGCGAAAAAAAGATAGATTTCCTTGTGTTCATCGAACACATCGTCAATCTCCTATTTTTTCATTGCCCTCTGAGTCCTTAATATCTTAGTATAGAATTGGAGAGGTCATGGCTGATAACAAGCTAAGAGCGACTCCTGCAGCTAGAAAGTTGGCGGATGATCTAGGGATCAACCTCTACGATGTTTCTGGATCAGGTGCAAACGGTCGTGTCCACAAAGAAGACGTGGAAACTTATAAAGACACAAACGTGGTTCGCATTTCGCCACTTGCAAAACGAATTGCCCTCGAACATAATATTGCTTGGCAGGAAATCCAAGGAACTGGTCATCGTGGTAAAATCATGAAGAAGGATGTTTTGGCCTTGCTTCCTGAAAATATCGAAAACGATACCATCAAGTCTCCTGCTCAGATTGAAAAAGTGGAAGAAGTTCCTGATAATGTAACACCATACGGTGAAATTGAACGTATTCCAATGACACCAATGCGTAAGGTTATTGCCCAACGTATGGTTGAATCTTACCTAACTGCGCCAACTTTCACCCTCAACTATGAAGTTGATATGACTGAAATGTTGGCTCTTCGTAAGAAGGTTCTTGAGCCAATCATGGAAGCAACTGGGAAGAAGACTACTGTAACAGACCTTCTTTCACTTGCAGTTGTTAAGACTCTTATGAAACACCCATACATCAACGCTTCATTGACAGAAGATGGCAAGACCATTATCACGCACAACTATGTCAACCTTGCTATGGCAGTTGGGATGGATAATGGATTGATGACTCCTGTTGTTTACAATGCTGAAAAACTAAGTTTATCAGAGTTGGTTGTTGCATTCAAAGACGTCATTGGCCGTACCTTGGATGGTAAATTGGCTCCAAGTGAACTGCAAAATTCAACCTTCACAATCAGTAACTTGGGAATGTTTGGCGTTCAGTCCTTCGGTCCGATTATTAACCAACCAAACTCAGCTATCCTCGGGGTTAGCTCAACAGTTGAGAAACCTGTAGTTGTCAATGGCGAAGTTGATATTCGTCCTATCATGAGCCTTGGTTTAACTATTGACCACCGTGTTGTAGATGGTATGGCTGGTGCTAAGTTTATGAAAGACTTGAAAGCCTTGATTGAGAATCCGATCTCAATGTTGGTTTAAGTCAGCTATTGTTATTTTAGAGATTTAGAAGGAAGTAAGACATGGCCTTAGAAGTAATTATGCCAAAAGCCGGCGTAGATATGACAGAAGGACAAATTGTCCAATGGAATAAAAAAGTCGGTGAATTTGTAAAAGAAGGAGAAATCCTTTTGGAAATCATGACTGACAAAGTCAGCATGGAATTGGAAGCCGAAGAAGATGGATACTTGATTGCCATCCTTAAAGGAGATGGTGAAACTGTCCCTGTAACTGAAGTTATCGGTTACCTTGGAGAAGAAGGGGAAAACATCCCAACAGCTGGAGCAGCTGCGCCAGAATCAAAACCTGCACCTGCAGCTAGTGCCTCAAACGACGATGGTAAGAGCGATGATGCCTTTGATATCGTTGTGATTGGTGGAGGTCCTGCTGGTTATGTTGCAGCCATTAAAGCTGCCCAACTCGGTGGGAAGGTTGCCCTTGTTGAGAAATCTGAACTCGGTGGAACGTGTTTGAACCGTGGCTGTATCCCAACCAAGACCTACCTTCACAATGCTGAAATCATCGAAAATATCGGTCATGCAGCAAACCGAGGTATCGTCATCGAAAATCCAAACTTCACTGTAGATATGGATAAACTTTTAGAGACAAAATCTAAGGTTGTCAATACTTTGGTTGGTGGTGTTGCAGGTCTTCTTCGTAGTTACGGAGTTACTGTTCATAAGGGAATTGGTACAATCACTAAAGATAAGAATGTCTTGGTAAATGGTTCTGAATTGCTTGAAACCAAGAAAATTATCCTTGCCGGTGGTTCAAAAGTCAGCAAGATCAACGTTCCTGGTATGGAATCTCCACTTGTCATGACCAGTGATGACATTCTTGAAATGAACGAAGTACCAGAAAGCCTCGTAATCATCGGTGGTGGGGTTGTCGGTATCGAACTCGGCCAAGCATTCATGACATTTGGTTCAAAAGTAACTGTTATCGAAATGATGGACCGTATCGTTCCAGCTATGGATGCGGAAGTGTCTAAGAATCTTCGCTTGATTCTTGAGCGTAAAGGTATGACTATCTTGACAGGTACAAAATTGCAAGAAATCATCGAAGAAAATGGTCAACTTCGTATCAAGGTTGAAGGAAAAGACGATATCATCGCTAGCAAAGCTCTTCTTTCAATCGGTCGTGTACCAGACCTTGAAGGAATTGGCGATGTTGAGTTTGAATTGGATCGTGGTCGTATTAAGGTCAATGAGTACATGGAAACTTCTGTTCCTGGAATCTACGCACCAGGTGACATCAACGGTACTAAAATGTTGGCGCACGCAGCCTTCCGTATGGGGGAAGTTGCTGCTGAAAATGCCCTCAAAGGAAACCATGCTGTTGCTAAATTGAACTTGACTCCAGCAGCTATCTACACTCTCCCTGAAGTAGCAGCAGTAGGTCTGACTGAAGAACAAGCACGTGAGAAATACGATGTTGCAATCGGTAAATTCAACTTTGCAGCCAACGGTCGTGCCATTGCATCTGATGCTGCTCAAGGTTTCGTAAAAGTTATCGCTGATAAGAAATACGGGGAAATCCTTGGTGTGCACATCATTGGTCCTGCAGCCGCAGAATTGATTAACGAGGCATCAAGCATTATCGAAATGGAAATCACTGTTGAGGAAATGCTGAAGACTATCCACGGACACCCAACCTACTCTGAAGTGATGTACGAAGCATTTGCGGATGTTTTAGGAATGGCCATCCATTCACCTAAGAAAAAATAAAACGAAGATAGACTAGGCTGGAAAGATGTTTTCCAGTCTCTATCGTATAAAGGGATATCATGAAATATATTATCAATCATTCAAACGACACTGCTTTTAATATCGCCTTGGAAGAATATGCCTTTAAACACTTACTAGATGAGGATCAAATCTTCCTTCTTTGGATTAACAAACCTTCTATCATTGTTGGTCGTCACCAGAATACTATCGAAGAAATCAACCGTGATTATGTTCGCGAAAATGGTATTGAGGTAGTCCGCCGTATCAGTGGTGGTGGAGCTGTTTATCACGATTTAAACAACCTCAACTACACCATCATTTCAAAAGAAGATGAAAACAAGGCCTTCGACTTCAAGAGCTTCTCAACTCCAGTTATCAATACCTTGGCTCAACTTGGTGTTAAAGCCGAATTTACAGGCCGTAATGATCTAGAGATTGATGGCAAAAAATTCTGTGGCAATGCTCAAGCCTATATCAATGGGCGTATCATGCACCATGGTTGCTTGCTCTTTGACGTTGATTTGTCAGTTCTTGCTAACGCCCTCAAGGTTTCAAAGGATAAATTTGAGTCAAAAGGTGTCAAATCCGTCCGTGCCCGTGTAACAAATATTGTCAATGAATTGCCAGAAAAAATCACAGTTGAAGAATTCCGTGATTTGCTCTTGGAATACATGAAAAAAGAGTACCCAGAGATGACTGAATACGTTTTTTCTGAGCAAGAATTGGCTGAAATCAATCGTATCAAGGATACCAAGTTCGGTACTTGGAACTGGAACTACGGTAAATCACCTGAATTTAACGTCCGTCGTGGAACAAAATTCACCAGTGGTAAGGTCGAAGTTTTTGCCAACGTCATTGAATCAAAAATCCAAGATATCAAGATCTATGGGGACTTCTTTGGTATCGAGGACGTTGCAGCTGTAGAAGATGTCCTCCGTGGAGTGAAATACGAACGTGAAGATGTCCTCAAGTCACTAGAAACTATTGACATCACACGCTACTTTGCTGGTATTAGCCGTGAAGAAATCGCTGAAGCAGTAGTTGAATAAACCAAAAAGAAGTTGGTTGTAGGACCAGCTTCTTTTTTAAAAATCATATATTACATAATTTATTTTATGTATTTTATAAACTATCTAGAGCATTCTTTTGTTCATCGTTGACGATATGGGTATAGAGGTCAGTGACTTGTGTACTGGCGTGACCTAGCTGGTGGCTGACTAAAACTTGCGATTTAGTCGCATCATAGAGCCTAGTTGCTAGGGTATGGCGCAGTTTGTGGGGAGTTACACGTACTTTGAAGTCCTCAGAGTACTTAGCGACCATCTTTTCCACGCTGGAAGCATCGATACGATTAGGAACTCCTCTGTAGAGAGTCAAAAAAAGGGCTGTATCTGTTTTTTCCGTCTTATAGCGTTGATTTCGAATGGCTAGATAATTCTCTAGATAAGGTTTTGCAAAGGCAGCGACATTGACCGAGTCACGTTTGCCCCCTTTGCGAGTGACATCAATAACCATCATTTTGAGATTGAGATCCCTTAGATCCAGATTAACAGCTTCAGATAAGCGGACACCAGACGCCAAGAGAAGGGCAATAATGGCCAAATCACGTTCTTTATTTTTATTAAATGAAGATAGGGCGCGATTTGAAAGTTGTTGTGGATACTCTTGATCAATATAAGTTAGAAAACCTTCTGTTTCATCACCAAGAAAGAGTTTTTGCTTAATGTTTTCAGCTCTGGCAGCAAGTGTTTCTTTCTTTTTCTTTGTTGAAACTTTCTTCATTACATTACGATAAAAATAAGGCTCTCCCTGATCGTTTTCAACTTCCTCAGTCAAATACTTATAAAGACTAGAAAGTGCTGACAAGGTCCGATTGATAGTTGTCTGTGAGACACCATGCTTTGTTGTATTAGCATTCAGCAAAGGACGTTCACGTAGGTAAAGGATAAAAGATTCCATGTCTTTCTTAGACATATTTTCCAAGACAGATAAAGGAATATCAGATATTTCATTAGCGTTTGAAATATCAGACTCTAAAACCCAGCTGAAAAATCGGTCATATTCCTTGAGGTATTCGTACAAGGTTGTAAAACTGTAAGGAACAGCAAGCTTAGATTGGTAGTATTCCAGAACATACCAGGGCATGATTTGTTTTAGTTTGTCGATTCGTTCCAGTAAAATCTCACGTTTCATGTATTTTCTCCATAAATAAGTCTACTAGTAGTATAGCATAAACTCATATATTTTTCAAGAAAATTATAGTTTTTCGGAAAGATGTTATAAGTGTTTGATGGATTCTAGAAAAAACAAAGACCTGGTTCCACAATCATAAGAAACAGGTCTTTTGTGTGTATGTAATCCGGCAATATGTTTATATTTCAATTTCTCTAAAATATTGCAATTGCCATTTTTGTGTTGCTCGAGCTGTTGTATTTAAATTTGAGCACCAAGGAGGATAAAATCGCATAGACATTTTTCCATTGCTATCTTTTGTCGACAGAATGTTTTTACGAATAGCCACCTCGTTTGGAATAATGAATAGTCCCCTCTTATCATTATCAATGATAACGATTATAAGTTCATTTCCTAAGTCCTCATTGGTATAAGGAATGTTCTTGTTGTTTTGGTCTTTTTTCCAAAAAACTGTAAAATATCCTTCTTTTTTTGGTGTTCTTTTTGCCAAGCGGCATCTTTTATACCCTTGCTCTTCCTTTATCTTGATAAGAATACCTTCGTATTTTTCATTGTATTTTTCTTCAATGAAATCAAAATCACCATAAAAATTATATAAAACATCGAGTATTTTCATTATGATGTATGTCCTCCTTAGCAAATAACTTTTCCAAAGAATAATACTGTTTCCAACAAAATCAGCTACCGACTCTACGCACATCTTTTTTATGTATTACCATATAGCAGGATACCAAGATGATGAAGATTTTAAGCAGGTAGGTTTCGGATCGATTAGTGTCTATGGTTAGCTGAGACAAGACATTAATGATCGAATGTGTCATAACGCAAATCCAGAGATTCTTTGTTTTGTTATAAAGAGCTGAGAGTATGAAAGAATTCGTCAGCAATCCAAATAAAAACGGTAGAATTTGCAGAGTTGCTAGGGAACCATCTATGTAAAAGAACAACAGATGCCAAAGCGCCCAGCTGAAAAAGGTTAGGATTGTTGAGTAAAAATATGGCAACTTTTCTTGTAAAATTGGTTGAAAAACATATCGCCATCCAATCTCTTCTATACCGCCAAAAACAATAAATTTGAAGAACATCAAAAATGGGAGATACCAGCTAAATTCTACTATTTGCCCACCAAACATTAGAAAAGAAAAATCAAGGACAATAAGGAAGAAAGATAATAAATAGTGTTTATAACTGGTATGAATGTTAAAAAAATCGTTAACGATCTTCTTAAAAGGAATATGAAAATAGTGATTTGCAACAATGATTCCCCAAAGTGCTGAAGAAATGCCACCTAGAATGATTCCTAAAATAGTTAATAGATTGGACTGAACAGAAAAATGATTCAAGAGAAAGAAAAGGAGACAAACTGATACTAACTGGCTAAATGTGCCTAGCAAATATACTGCAATTGCCTTATTTCTTTTCATAGAGAATCCTTTCAATTATATTTTACGTAAAATAAATTATGTAAACAGAACTTATAACAACAAATCTTTGACTTTTCCAATTTCACTTTTTGGAATAACTAGGTGAATCATATCTCCGAGATACATTCTGGTTGAGCCGTTAACTGTTTGGCTCTTACCATTATGTACTTGGGTGGTGATGAGTACGTTATGTGGCAAGTTGAGTTCGTGTACTTGTTTTCCTGCTATTTTATCTGAAACAGGAATTTCAATAAGTGTGACTTCTCCTTCATCTGACGCTTCTTCAGGCAGCATTTTTTCCAACATAGCCTCATAGACTGGCGCACCTTTGAGCAGATCCATGATGATGTAGGCAACTAGGGTTACTAAGCCAAGTGGCATGAGGTTGCGAATATCTCCTACCATCTCAGTTACGAGTATCATAGCAGTTAAGGGAGCCTTGGATATTGCTCCAAAATAACCACTCATTCCTAGAATGACAAATATAGGGAATTGCTCTTGACTGACAAGTCCAAGATTGACACAAATAACACCAACTAGGGCTCCAAGCAAGGAACCAAGCGCCAAAATTGGTAGGAAAATTCCTCCTGGAAGGCCACTTCCATAGCTAATCATGCTCCAAACAAAGCGAATCAAAAAGTACGCTAATAGAACTTGAAAACTAAAATCTTGCTTAGTCAGGGAAAGAACCAGCTGATTTCCACCACCAAGGATTTGGGGTAAGAAGATTCCGACTGGTATGATGAGAATGAAGGCAAGAATTGGATGATAAGCTCTATCCAAATGGATTTTCTGACCAAGCCAATCATAAACTCGACCAACATTGAGCACAGCTTTCTCATAGAGAAAACCGGAAAGGCCTAGAAAAATCCCCATAAGGAGGTAAATCCAATACTGGTCTAGGGTCATGAGTGGGATGTTGTCTGGCATATCCAGTACGGGTGTTAGGCCAAATATGAGCAGAGAAACAAAGTTTGCTACGAGACTAGCAGCGAGAGTAGATACCCAGAAAAAGCGTGAAAAATGGTGATAAACTTCTTCTACCACAAAGAGAAGTCCTGCAATCGGTGCATTAAAGGCTGCAGCTAGACCAGCGGCAGCTCCACTAGCAATCAAGGAGCGTTCCTCTACTGGACTGGATTTGAGCCACTTGGCGATACCTTTACCACCAACTGCTCCAAGTTGAATACTTGGCCCTTCCCGACCTAGCATAAGGCCACTGGCAATAGCAAGAATACCTAGAATATATTTTTTCCAGAGGACACTCCACCAGTTAAGAGTCATTAGTCCCTTTAATTCGGCTTCGACTTGAGGAATTCCTGAACCTTTGATGTCTTTTTCTGACCGAGTTAATTTCGCACTGAGCCAACAAACTATTAAATAAAATAGACCAATGATAAAAAGATTGCGCACTAGATGCGCTTGAACTTGATAAAGTCCTTGTATCAGGTGGAAGCCTTTTTCGATTAAAAACCGAAAAGATCCAACGATAATTCCAACAACGAGACCGACGATGATTCCTCGTCCAACTTGGGATAATATAGTGCTTGAGGCAAAGGCAAATTCTTTCTTGGAACTGAGTGTTTCTGACTGTTCCTCCATAATCATTCCTTCTAACTTAACTTTCTTTTTCTCCTAAAACCAGTGATTTAACGGGTTCAAAGCTGGTTCGGTGAATTGGGGTAACTCCTAGTTTTGTGAGGCCTTCCAGGTGTTTAGCTGTTCCATATCCTGCATTAGTAGAGAAATCATAGCCAGGGAACTGCTGATCGAATTCCTTCATCAATTCATCACGTGTCACCTTGGCTACTATAGAAGCCGCTGCAATCGAGAGGGAATTGGCATCTCCTTTGATGATAGATGTTTGTGAAATTGGTAAATCCAGTTTCATGGCATCTATCAAAAGGTGCTCAGGTTGCGGACGGAGCTGAGAGATTGCTTCCTGCATAGCCAGTTTGGTTGCTTCGTAGATATTGACTTGGTCGATGACCTGATTATCCATGATACCAATGCCGATTGACAAGGCTTGGTCTTGAACTGCTTGGAAAATCTCCAGATGTTTCTTTTTAGGGATTTTTTTGCTGTCGTTGAGACCTCTAATCTTACAATTTTTAGGTAAGATAACGGCTGCAGCAACTACTGGCCCAGCCAGAGGACCTCGGCCGACCTCATCAACACCAGCAATTAAGGTCAATCCTTGCTTGTAAAGTTCTTTTTCATAGGAAAGCATGGATTCCAAACGAAGCTCCTCATCCAATTCTGCCTGAATAGCTTTTTTACGCTTGATGATTTCCTTTTGAACTCCAGAGCGATTATCCTTTTCAAGCTCTAAAAAAATAGGGCTATCAAGGTCCTTGACAGTAGCAAGGAGTTCTTTGATTTCTTTAATCGTCGCCATCGAGGTCTTCCAATGTATCTAAGGTATAGTTACCGAGTTTGCCATCACGGACTTCCTTCACGAAGAGACTGTAAAAGCGGTCATAGTCGTCACGGAAACCAAGAGCACGGGTCATATCCATAATAATAACAGGCGCTTCTTCCTCAATTTTCATTTGTTTAAAGCGTTCAGCCAACTTTTCTGGATAATGTTCTTTAAAATAATTGAGACCAAAAATAGTTACCTCATCCATAGGAAGCAACTGGTCTTTAATAGCTCCAGTCAAGGCCAACTTAAGCGCAACAGTTTCATCCTCAAACTTAGGCCAGAGAATCCCTGGTGTGTCTAGGATTTCAAGGTCTTTATTGGTTTTGAGCCATTGTTGCCCCTTGGTCACACCTGGTTTGTTTCCGACAATAGCAATTTTCTTACCAGCCAAACGGTTCATCAGAGTGGATTTACCAGCATTTGGAATCCCGATAATCATGGTACGCAAGGTTTCAATTTTAATCCCACGTTCTCTCTGGCGAGCAATCTTATCAGCCATGAGCTTTTTGGCCGCATCTGTTACAACTTTTACAGTCACTTGTTCTTTGGAGTTGATAGCTAGCGTCTGAATTCCTTGTGATTCAAAATACTGGCGCCATTCCTTTGTTATTGCTGGATCAGCCAAGTCTGCCTTGTTTAAAATCAAGAGTTTTGGTTTGTCACCAACAATTTTGGTCAACATAGGATTTTGACTAGATAGAGGTAAGCGTGCATCCACCAAAATCGTCACAAAATCAACAAATTTTAAATTTTCCTGCACCTGTCGACGCGCTTTAGACATGTGACCAGGAAACCATTGAATAGTAGCCATTGAGTTTTTTTCCTTTCGTAGCAAGGGTTTAGAGCCCCTATTTTATTTTACTATTGTCTAAACACCAAGCGAACACCAAAACTACCATGCAATGGAAAAACCTCTGATTTGATTCTCACTTGATTTCACAATCTTTATATCAAACTGTGGATGGTATTTGACAATATCTTTTTTGATTTTTAATAGTAAATTTGAAACAATATTTTTAGGTGAGTAACGTGGACTAAGATGTAACAAGTCTTTGAACTCATCAACACTTAATTCTACTTTATTGCTATTATCACTAGTTTCAATGAATTTTTCAATCATTCTGGAATATTTACAGGTATAACTTTTCAATTCTTCAAAATGGAAATTGTGATTTTCTACAAATTGATTTAAGGCTTTTACAGTATTTTCTTGTGAACGATTTATATTATGTGTATAGCCCATTGTTGTCTCAAAGTTAGCGTGTCCTACTCTAGTCATAATATCTTTCACTGCTATGTGCATCTCATTACTTTGAAGGTAACTAATATGCATATGCCTAAACGAATGGGGAGTAACATGTTTTACCCACTTAAAACCATAGTCACTTAAACAATTTGTCAATAATTTTCCTTCTATTCGTTTCAAAATTTGACGAAAAGTGCTTGATGTTATTGGAGAGCCATATTCTGTTCTAAATACACTTTCAGAATGTGTAAAAGCAGGACAGGGATGTTTCTCCATATAAGCATCAAACTCTTTATTTCTCTGTATTGTCCTTTTAATAGCTTCGCTTGCAGCTTCAGGCAAAGCTACTTCTCTAATTGAATTGAGTGTTTTAGTTGTATCAAAATGAAATTGTTCAACTTTTAAACAATGATATTGAAGTGCCTTATCAATATGCAAGATTCCTTTTTCAAAATCAATATCTGATGGTAAAAATGCTGCTTCACTAATTCGAATACCTGTAAGCAACAATACTATAGCAAGATCATAATAGTTTGCATTTCTGCATTGGCGTAACACATCAAAAAATGCATGTAATTCATGGATTTCTAGAAATTTAGAATCATGTCTTTCTTTTGCTTTACGCCTTTTCTCTAGTGAAATATCTAGTTTTACCGCAGTCATTGGAGAAAACTTAATGACATTATATAACACACCATGATTAAAAATCTTATTACAAGTACTTTTTATATGAGTCATTGTTGAAGGCGATGCATCATATATTTCTAAATATTTATTGAGACTATTTTTCATCAGAAGTGGAGTAATCCTGTCTAACAAAAAATCATCTCCTATAATTTTCCCAAGACGCTTCATAACCAGTAGTTCTCTCTGAATTGTTTGTGGTTTAACAGAGACACACCAAGTCTGAAACCAATTTTCTTTTAACTCTCCAAATGTTGTAATCAGTTCAGGGCTAAACTGACTTTCAAATGAAGTAGTTAGTCTATCTATTTTATCAAGAACCTCTCTTTCAGCTTGTTTCCTCGCCCTACTAGTATTCTTAGTATAACTTACAGTTACTGATTTCCACTTTCCTGTTAGTGGATCTTTGTACTTTTCAACCACTTGATATAAGGGTTGCCCTTTTGAATTTTTTTTAGTTACATAATACATAATTTAATTCCTCTTAACTCTTAAAAAGAAATAAATCATTGTTGTATAGAATAAATAACTACCCTATATTATACCATGACTTCCTTATTTTGTCCGCTTTTGCTTCCATCTTAAGAAACTTTCAAATCCTTCTAGATTAATGAAAACAAGTTTATGTGTTGGGTTAATTACATACATGGAAAATGTTCTATTTTCTCGCATTTCTTTAATCCATCTGTTCAATGTATATTGATTTAAACCATCCCATCTTTTTAGAATTCCTTTTTTATCGGCCCATTCTGCAATGGAATTTTCGACAGATATATATTTTATATTCATGACATCATCCTTCCTAAAAAATATTTTTACCTCCATGGCATGACTGATGAAGTCATCATAAGAATTTCACTTACTGCTCTTTTACGGTGGCAGCCTGAACGGTCAGAAGTATCATTGTATATCATTTGTATCATGGCATATAAAGTATCGCTCTATTTTATTGATGGTTTTAAAATCGCTCTTATCATGGCGAGCCATGCAAATCTGCTCCACAAATGAGGAAAGTACCATTTTGGACTATTCAATTGTCAAAGAACAAATAAAAAAATCTCTTCATTTTCACACTCTATGAAATTGAGGAGATTATTTTCTAAAGCGAATTTTATCAGGAAAATCTGTCAATCCCAATAGATAGTCTGTACTGACATCGTAAAAGTTTGAGAGAGTTACCAATACATCTGCTGTTAACGTATGCTCACCTCGTTCAATTTTAGCATAAGCTGAGTTTGTAAACGAAAGTATTTTAGCTATTTGTTTTTGGGTCAAATCGTGATCTTCCCTCAAATCTCTTAAACGTCTGTACATCTAGCTTTCTCCTGAGAAAAGTATAATATATAAAACTAAGAAATCATTCAAAGTGTCCAAATTGGACATTTGGAACTAAAATTAATTTATTAAACACTTCTCATAAGCATATCTATTAACCGTCTGAGAGCAAAGATTTTATTAACTATTTAAAATTACTGACTTTCAAAAATTAGTCTTATTGTAAAATAAAGTGAAACACAAAAGACATGTTTATCTGTTATATTATAGTCTCAAAAATATTACAAAATTATAGAAAAATGTTCACAAATCAATCATACAAGCACTTCTCAGAAGCTGAACAATACTAAATTTTAGTTTTATTTAAACAAAGGAAAAAAACAGCTTAGACTGCTCGTCGTTAGGATAGAAACCGTTCTATTTTTACTTGTAAAACTAATCAAGATTCTGTAACACAGGTGAAACAAATCAATTGATAGAAGATATACTGATAACAGTATTATGCAAATCCAATCTAGAATTTGCATTATCATTCTATAGAAGTTAGCTATTACTTATAAACTAAATAAGATTTAGCCTGACTTTCTGACAGAATTCACATAAGCGATGAAAGAAAAACCAAGGGGAGATAGTTTGAAAACTTTCGTTCACACTTATAAATTCCAACATTTTGATTCAGTTGTTTCTTTAACCAAGATGTTTTATAACTATATGCATCAAGAAAAGTTTATTGAATTACCCAGTGTTGTACAACTTTTTAATAAATCTACTAAGACTATATCTCCTAAAAACAACTAGGAGATAAAAATTTATGATGGAGCAGAAGAAATTAATAATTGGATACGTTTCTGATATTGTGAACTAGATTCTGTTATTGCTTAAAATACGGTCAGTGAACCTTCTATTCTGATCTCAGGAGAGTGACAAACTTGCTATGCTATCTCAAGTAAACTCTTAGATAAGAAGGTAGAATATGTCAATCAAGATGTGTCATAACGCAAGAAACGGTATGTAATCAAATCATTACTACTGATAATGAAATCGAGTTTTCTTTACTCGATTAAATAGGAGGTATTAAAAATTTATTTTGCCCGTACCTATTCATCCTATGGTCATACATTCGATGAGAACTTCATCACTCCTTTACGTGACTTCATTTCAAAAGCAAATTCACTCAAAGAATTGAAATAAGATTTTATAGAGGATAGTACAAAAATATTTAACGAAAGCCTAGAAAAATTAATGGGTATAAGTACTCGAAAAAGCTGCTTGAGTTGACTCAAACAGCTTGAAAGGATTAAAGGCTCTATAATATATGTAGTGGGTAAATCCCCTATGAATATTATTGAGCCTATTTTGTTATAGAAAAAAGTCCCATATGACCTATAATAAAAAGCGACAAAACAACTCATTAGAAAGATTCATATGGAACAATTACATTTTATCACAAAATTACTAGACATTAAAGACCCTAATATACAAATTATTGATGTCATTAATAGGGATACCCACAAAGAAATCATCACTAAACTAGACTACGATGCCCCATCTTGCCCTTGTTGTGGAAGTCTAATGAAGAAATATGACTTTCAAAAAACGGCGAAAATTCCTTACCTTGAGACAACTGGTATGCCTACTAGAATTCTCCTTAAAAAACGGCGTTTTAAGTGCTATCAGTGCTCAAAAACGGCTGTCGCTGAAACTTCCCTCGTCAAGAAAAATCACCAAATCCCTCGTATCATCAATCAAAAGATTGCTCAAAAGTTGATTGGAAAGACTTCTATGACCGACATTGCTCATCAACTTTCCATCTCAACCTCAACTGTTATTCGCAAGCTCAATGACTTCCGTTTTAAGCATGATTTTTCTCGTCTACCAAAGATTATGTCCTGGGACGAGTACGCCTTTACCAAGGGAAAGATGAGTTTCATTGCACAAGATTTTGATAATCTCAACATCATCACTGTTCTTGAAGGCAGGACACAAGCTGTCATCCGAAATCACTTTCTTCGCTACGATAGAGCATTTCGATGTAAGGTGAAAATCATTACTATGGATATGTTTAATCCTTATTATGTCTTGGCTAAACAGCTTTGCTTTCTAATTTCTAGGCTCAGGCTAAAACAGTCCACTGGACTGTTTTACTCTAACATCTAAGCCGTGCTATGAGTCGTGTGCGTACCCAAATCATAAATCAATTGGATCGAAAATCCCATGAATACAAGGCTATCAAGCGCTACCGGAAGATCATTCAACAAGATAGTCGGAAACTCAGCGATAAATGTTCTTATCGTTCTACTTTTCGTATGCACTTAACCAATAAAAAATCCTAGACAAGCTTTTGAGCTGTTCAGAAGACTTAAAACACCACTATCAGCTGTATCAGCTCTTGCTTTTTCACTTTCAAAATAAGGAACCAGAGAAATTCTTTGAACTCATTGAGGACAATCTAAAGCAGGTTCATCCTCTATTTCAGACTGTCTTTAAAAAATTTCTGAAAGATAAAGAGAAGATTGTCAATGACCTTCTACTACCCTATTCTAACGCCAAATTGGAAACGACCAATAATCTTATCGAACTTATCAAGCGAAATGACTTTGGTTTTCGAAACTTTGAAAACTTCAAAAAACGAATTTTTATCGCTCTGAACATCAAAAAAGAAAGGACGAAATTTGTCCTTTCTAGGTCTTAGCTTTTCTTCAACCCACTACAGTTGACAAAGAGACTTATGAGATAGATTCCTCTTTTGACTCATTTTAGTTGAACTGTAGGACTTACTTTTTCAGAAAGCTCCAAATTTTATTTTCATTTACTTTTTTGAGCCCATAAAATATTTACCATACTTATAAAAAGTAGTAATACTCCAACTAAACTGACTTGTAATGAATTATATGTATTTTCTGAAGTGTTAGGTAAATAATTTTGAGAGTACTCTTCTCGGGCAATAGTAATAATATTACGTGTGTTTATTTGTTTAATTTCAATAGTAGTTTGAATTCTCTTTTCCAACTCAATTAAATTAACATTATCTATGAAACTATCCCAACTTTGTTCATTTTTATATTCTGATTGTAGCATATTCAAATCATATTTCAATACGTTTGGTATATTTAACACTTTTATACCATTTTTTACTGGTAATGTTTCTTCCAGAATTTTTTTTACAAACATATAATTATATGGTTGAGCTTTTAATTTGTATTTATCAATAATCATTGCAATCGCACCAGAAACTTTAGGAGCAGCAAATGAGTTTCCATAAAGATACGTATATCCTCCTAGTGTTGCCGAAAAAATCCAATCTTCTTTATATTTTTCTGCATTAATAAAGTTATTAAGTCCTAATTCTGAAAGAGACAATGTTGAGCCTGCAGGTGCATATATTGCATCAGAATCCCCTCTATTGCTAAAATCTGATAAATTACCTAAGCGATCTATGCCTCCGACCGAAATTGTAGATGAGAAATAACTTGGAACATCAACTACTAATCCAGGTTTTCTTACTTTTTTGCGTGAACTAATAAGTTTCAATAAATCTGACTGATTTGATACATTTAGCGAGTCATTCCCTAATGCAGCTACTATAATTACTCCTTTTTGATTCGCGTAATCAATAGCCTTTTTATACTTCAAAAATGTTTCAAAATCATTCGTTCCATCCTCATATTCTCCATCAATCATTAAATATTGTCCAGTACTAAGATTGATAATATCATTGCCATCATCTACAGCATCAAAAATTGCTTTTACAATCCAATCTGGACTAGCTGACGACTTACCAAATATTCTATAGACGTTAATATTAACGTGAGGATTTACTCCATTAATATTGTCATCCCCTACAATTTGAGCTACAACAGCCGTACCATGACCTAATCTATCTTGAATATCTGATATTATTCCTTCCTCTCCCTCCTCTTTTCCTAAATATCCTTTATTGGGGACATAGTTTTTTGAGTGATTTGAAAGATTTTTCAGTAATCCAGTATTTTGTAAATCGACTCCTGAATCTAAAATAGCAATTGAAACTTTAGAATTACTTTTAGAATATAATTTATAACTTTCGCCTCCACCAGTAACTTTATCTATATCCCATTCATATTTTCTTACAATCGACGATTCTAAGTTATCTTTGTCATGCTCTATATTTCCTCCTCTATTATCTAGATGAGAAACATTTTCCTTAATTTTATTATCTAAATTATCTTCGCCTAGTAAATTATTACTTTCAGAGTTAACAATATCGTTATTTATTTGTGGTTCAAGTTCCAATTTACAACAGTTTTTTTCTAAATGTTTATCTGTTGTTACAAATAATTCTGTCTTATCGATTTGAATACGAAATTTATTTTGGTCTACTTCTTCTTGATTTTTATTAGAATAGTCAACCTGTTTTTCATCAGATTCAGAAAAACTTTCGCTAGTCTGAGTGTGAGTTATATTGCCATCAAGATTTTTAGGTATTTCTTGAGCAGTAACAGAATTATTGAACAAACAAAAGAATAATATCGCTAAAGTCCAATATTTTTTTTTCATAATCTTCATAAATTTACCCTTTTAATCAAAAACTAATTATTTGAATACAATTGCTTATAAATGCCTCCTAGTTCAAGAAGTTCTCTATGGGTCCCAATCTCTACAATTTCACCATTATGCATTACTAAGATCTTATCTGCAGACTTGATAGTATCTAGTCGATGGGCAATTAAAATCTTAGTGGTACCGATTTCACTTAAGTAAGAAGTTGTAATTTGTTGAGATAAATTATCTAAACTACTTGTTGCTTCGTCCAAAACAACTACCGAAGGTTTCGACAAAAGACAACGAGCTAAAAGTATCATTTGCTGCTGCCCTCCAGAAAAGTTATTACCTTCTTCAGCGATGATTGTCTCTAATCCAAGAGGTAAAGACTTAACTACATTGCTAAGACCAATTGAATTTAGATTTGTCATTAATTCTTCATCTGAAACAAAGTGTCCAAATGTCAAATTCTCTCTTAAGGTACCATAACTTAGGGTTGAATTTTGTAACACTGCTCCAAAAATCTTTCTATACAATGTTTGACCAATTTCTTCTTTTTCTACTCCATCAACTTCTATTGAACCAATATTAGGTTCTAATAAACCTAATAAAATTTTAGCTAATGTACTCTTACCTGAACCTGATTCTCCAACAATAGCAACAGTTTCTCCTTTTTTAATAGTAACATTTATTCCTTTCAAAACATAATCATCAAATAATCCATATTTATACCAAATATCTTTTAATTCTATTTTTTTATCAAATTTTATATCTTGACTGACTCTTTCTGGAATTAATTCGGATTTAGTATTAAACACATCCTCTATTCTTAAAAAATATCCCTTTAATAACATTAATTGTATATAGTTATCACTTAAAGAAATTATAGGAGAAATAAAGTATGGTGAGACTGTACTTATTGCTACAATTTGTCCTAACGTCAATTGTTCGAATGTTTTTATATTTACACCTACAATAAGGGTCAAAACAGGGAGAATAATTTGTAAAACATTCGTTATACTACTAACAATTGATAAATGTATATCAAGTTTTCGACCTATGATGAGCTGTTTTGTATTAAAATTATCCCATTTGTTAATCCAAAATTCCTCTTCTCCAGTTAGCTTAATATCACTATTTTTAGAAATTACTTCGGAAGTAATATTTTGAACATTAACCTTTTCTTTTATATTTTTATCAATTAAATTTTTTGAGATTTTTATGATTGGATACATTACAATAGATAGAGCTAGACTTAGTGATATTAAAAAGATCACCATGTACTTAGAAAAGCTAAATAAAACCACAGCATAAACCACAATCATTAACAAATCAAGTATAGCTGCTATAAAATTATTTGATAGTATTTCTCTTATATAAACAATAGAGTTAGCTCTAAAAAGTATATCCCCTAAAGTACGTTTTTCATAAAAACTGTAAGGTAAATATATCAAATGTTTCATAAAATCATAGCTAATCTCTTTATCCATTATATATTTTAAGGATGCAACATATATCTGTCTTAATAAATACATTAGTGAGAATGAAACAGTAAATATAAATAATATAGTAAATAACATTCTAGACGAATACGAATCGTCCTTGAAATTCGTGTCAATTATGTATCTATTAGCTATAGGTACTAATGATTGTATTACATACAATAATGCTGTTACAAAAAATAAAATCCCTAGCTTATTCCTATACTTAAAAAAATACTTTAAAACAGGCGACTTCTTATTATCTTTACGAGACATAAAGCTATCTAACTTTTTAAATGTTAAAATGATATTTGAATAATGCCTTTCAAATTCACTTATTGACATTCTCTGCCTGCCTTTTGCAGGATCTAAAATATAAAACTTGTTTTTACTAATTTTTTCAAGAATAATAAAATGAGAACTCTCCCAGAAGCAAATGAGTGGGAAACTGAGCGGTTTTAAATCTCTTACCGAAGCTTTAAAAGCATGAGAACTTATATTAAAATCTCCTAAAACTTTACTTATAGATAGGAGAGAATATCCAGATCTGGATGATGGGTAGATTTCACGTAGTTCATTTAAAGAAATCTCATATTTAAAATAGTTCAATATCATGGCACAGCATGCTAATCCACATTCTGAATTTTCCATTTGATATATCATTGGAATTTTCACAATACTTCCTCCTTGTTCAAAATAAAGTCGATAATTTCTTCTTGTCTAAAATCTACTAATTTCTTTAGATACTTAATCTTTTCTAAATATTTATTATTTTTCGAGTAAATATAGTTTGACAAGGTAAAAACAACTTCTTCTAAAGATAAGTTCTGTGGAATAATCCAATCAGAAGATTTATGTAGTAATTTATAGTACTCATGGATAATATTTTCCTGAATATTTGAATCAAAAACTTCATGATTAGCAATTGTAAATGCTGACCCTTCACCTTTCACTTCAAAGTAAAGGTTTATCAAACATTTTTCAAATTTTGAAAAAAAAGATTTTTCTTTAGAGGTTAATTTTGCAAAATCGTCGATTGTTATATAAGGATTATTATAGAGACTGTTCGCAAAGAATCTCTGATATGTTTTTGAATCTTTTGAATACAAAACTATCTCTCTAATAGCATTGCCATCTGTTCCATCAATTGGTAAACATACCGTGACTATAAAAAGAATTATATTCAAAATAAAAAATTCTGATGTGTACGGCACAAATCCCAAAAGTGCTAATATTGCGACAATTAGGTTAGCTCCACCTCCCCCAAAGAAGTAGAACACCAAATTCCTATCACTATTTTTTTCATTAGTAATGTTTCTATTACTCATTTGACAATAACCGAATGCTAATAACACTGGAAATTTGAAATACATTTTTTTTCTAAAATAGAAGAAAAAGGGAGTAGCAAGCATCTCTAGTTTATAAGATAAACATCTTCCCACTAAAAAATGACCTAGTTCATGTAATGTAATTGATATTAACGTAATTAAAATCAATCGAAAAAAATAGATTAATGAATCATTTGGAAAAAATATCAATAATAGGAATAATAACGGCGCCAAACATAAATATATGACAGAGTTATTTAATATTTTTAACATAATACCATTCCTCTAAACTATTAGCTTCAAAAAGGCATTTTTTCTCCCAATATATCTTCTCAAAATGTTCGGAATCATAATTTTCTAAAATTAATTTTAATGTCTGGTAAGCTCTTTCTTGATAATCCGTTGTTTTGTACTTAATTTTCCCTTCAAGTACATCTTCAATTTTATAAGTTGCCTCCATCAACTGAGCCTCTGCAATATCTTTGAGTGAATTGGTAATTGAAACTTGGTGTAAGATCTGTCCTCCCATATATGAAAATATATCTCTAAGATATTCTGACACATTATCAGAGCCGTTACTCTCAGAAACATCTAATGTTACAACAAACTTTCCAGCTAATCGAAAAAGATGACTCCACCCCCCAATCCTTTCAATAAAGTTTTTAGTGTCCACAGATACGTTTTGTAAATATACAGGAGAAGAGATAATTATAATATCAGAGTCTAATAACTCTTTTTTTATAATGCCTCCATCATCAGCATCACTTTGCCTATCAATTCCTTTCTGAAACAACTCTTCTGAATCAGAATTAGATATTTCTAGCTCTGAATTGAAAGGTGTCCTGAAAGATATATCAACATTATTTCTACTAGAAATGATACTTGAAAGTCTCTTAGTATACTCTAAAGTCTTAGAGTTACGATTTCGCACTCCTGCATATATAAATATTTTATTCATTTTAATTCATCCTCTCAATTTGAATTTAGTAGATTTTTCAAGATAGTATGGTTCAAAAACAGACTTTTGTTGGCTCACATTATTACATATGTTTTGTATTAAACTAGTCAATCTTGGTATTTTTATATTACTTAATAAGTGAACACCTCAATTTTAGAAACAAAACTATAAATTAAGCTAGATTTCAAGTAATGAGGGGATAACTATCTTTTTATCATTCTGATTCAGTGCGATATACCTTAAAAAAGTATAAGCAATACCAGTGACACCTGTATACAAAGAAAAATCTGGAAAATTGCTTGTTTGGACGATACGATACTCTCCTTCTTTTGATTTATTCATTATAACACTACACAATAAAGACTCCAATTCCATACTAGTGTCCATTTCTTTCATGAAGTCGATGTAAAAATTTATTATGGCCATACTTCCATGGCAAAATGTATCATTATCTAAACTAGCTACAATTTCCTCTGGAACACTTTGGGGATAATTAACTAATGTCCCAAATTCTCCACTACACCACTTCAAAGAATGAATTTGGACTTTCTCCCTAGGAACTAGTTGTAAAATTAATTCTTTATATTTTTTAAGTCTTGTCTCTTTATAAATATTTTTCAATGTAAAAATTACACCTGATAGTCCATGACCAAAACTATATCCAAAATTACTATTATCTCTCTCGCTTACATCATTATATAGCGTATCACCTAAACTTAATACTAGCCTTAGAACACGTTCCCTCTCTATTCCTCTCCTATAATATCTTATCAGTGTATTAATTAAAGGTAGAAGACCATTAATATAGTCAGACTTGTTTGAAACACTTGCAAAATTAGTCTTTTCAAGCTCAGTTAAAACACTCTTTATATAATTTAAGCATGCGAGAGTATTTGTATCGTAATCCTCTATAATGGATAGAACAATGAAATATCCTAGATCACCAGTTAAACCAAATGTGGTCTTAGATAAAGAAACAGATGGCGGAATTGCAGATAACATTTTATTGTACAGTTGAGTATATGATGATTTATCTTTCAATAATTTTACATAGTACATAAACAGTAGTATTCCAGCTCTCCCCCTATACATATCATTACCCGTTTGTTCAAGACACCATTTTGAATCTTTAAAATTAACAGGTATACTCCAAATTGGATATTCGTCATAAATATTATTAATAACCAAAGAGTCTGCAATATTCTCTACTTCATTATGCAGAATTGTAAGTAAACTTTCATTTTGGAGTTTTTTTCTATTAGATATGTTTAATTTGTATCCTTTTTTTCGCTGATTAAAGCTTGGAAAATAAATTTCAATGATATCAAGTTGCTTTTCTAAATCTTCCAAATTATTGTTAGGTAAATATTTCATAAAATAGTCATATCCAGAAAATTGATGTAGGGAAATAAAATGATTTCCAAAATCATCGTAGATTTCGTTGAAATGTGTATCTGTATAAAAAATCGGAATATCTAATAACCTCATTTGTTCACATTCACTTGCTACAATACCTTGATTAGAAAACTTATTGCTCCAGAGATTTTCCAATGCTTTTTCTCTATCTAACATTTCTTCATAAAAATCAGGATGATATAAAAAAGATAGTACTGAAGCATAGCTATTTGTATCTCTAAAAAGTACCCTTGTCTTTAAACCATACAAGTTTGCTTTTAATAGCATTTTAAATTCTTCTGTTTTATTTAACTCTTCAAATATCAGATAAAAATCCCTAAAACCTCTTTTGAAATCTTTTATATACTTATCAAAATCTATATCACCATCCCGAATAGGGAGGTTTTTCCCACCTTCAAAATCAATTTTCCCAATATCAAACTTTACCTTATCAGTATTTAAATTAATTAAAACTTGACCATTAAAAGCATCCTTCTTAAAACTTCCTGTAAGAGCACTCATCTCAACATCAAGACCATCCTCCCTTTTCACTCCCTCTGTTGGAAGAAGCAAAGTTCGAGTCACCCTGTGAAACAGAATATCCAGCAAACTCTGAGCAGTTTTATCATCAAATAGAGGTTGCTGTAACATTGTTTCAAAGTCTATTACTACAGGCATATCTCCATAGGAAATCAAATTTTCAAAATGTATATCACTCCCATTAAATAAATATATAAATGCTAAAAGCACACCGAAATTATAATAATATTCAGGTAATTTTTTCTTTTGCTCTAGAGGTAGATAATCAATAAATTCTTCATAGCTGTGATCCGAATAAGCAATAGTTCGAGGTATTCTTATCCTAATTTTTTCATCAACCTTTCGGATATACTCAGCAATAGTATTTAGTGAGTTATTGATTATTAAATTTTTAGGCTTGTAAACAATTTTCGCGTCATCAAAGAAGAGTATCAAAACCGTTTTTCCTTCGCTGTGTGTATCACCCTTTCCAAATTTTATATCATTTAATTTCCCCCTTAGCCCAAATTCTTCTTCTAATACACTAAAATCATTTTCTAAATTTGATAAAATTTCTATAAAATAAGTATAGAACCGAAGACAAGACTCCGATATTTGCCTCAATAAAACGGGATATTTGTTATAAAAATTTAATAGATGCTCTTCCTTGTCAAGCAATGTTATAAAATATTTGTACCGTTGCTGCTCCGATTCCCCTTCAAGCAAACCTTTTTCACGCAATGAATTTATCTCTAAAACCAAAGGTTTAACAATCCAAGGATAGATTAAATCTTCTAAATAAAATACTAGAGAGGAAAGAATATTTCCATTCTTGTCAACCCACTCGTATTCTTTATTATCTAGATAATTATTGATTAATTTAAGCAAATTAATAATAAAGGGTTCCAAAATTCTAGAAAAATCTTTCTTAAAATTAATTCTTTGGGGATGTTTTCTAAATATTTCAAATGAACCCTCCGCAAATTTATACCATTCCGAATTTTCAGCATATTCTGAATATAGTCTTATCTGTTCCTCAGTATAATCATAGTTCACAGTGTTAGAAAATATTTTTTTATTGTAATTATTTAATTTCAACATTTCTTCAAAAGTTTTTTCAGAAATAATTGACATTGTAGAACGCCAATTATTTAATGAAAAGTTATTTAAGGAATTATCATTTCGTTCAGATAATATTTGATATCTTTCCTTAATAAACAATGTTTTATGCACATTTTTAATTTTATATTTCATTTACTTACCTCCAACCTATACGACTTACTATTGTTTTTTAATAAAAAACCTCTCTCAAAATTATTAGTTACGAGAGAGGAAAATAAAGAGCAACTTTTATTTTTTAAAATTGAATATTTTATTTTTTCTTGTTATCTTTGCCACAACGAGTCTGAGCTGAACCCAAATATGATGCAATAAAACTTAATGTAGCAGAACATATAATTGTTGATCTAGGGTCAGCACCATCTGTGCCACCATAAACCAATTGCATTTCTTCAAGGGATAATTCTTTCAAACTCTTTCCGATTACAAAATCATTTTTCATTTTAATTTACCCCAAACAATCATTATTGTAGCTAACTAGCCCCCCAATACCAGAAACAAGTGCACTAATACATACTTTCGAGCTAGCTGCAGCTGATTTCAAAATTAAAGGAGTAGGCGTCCAACGTGGCTCTGCACCATCAGATGCACCATATATTAAACTCATTTCATCAGCAGACAATGATTTTAAACTTTTTCCACAAAATTTTTCGTTTGAATTAAAGTTGGTCATAAGTAATAACTCCTCCTTATAAAAAGTTAAATAAGTTGCTCTATATTTTTTGTTTTTTTAGATAAATTATAACTCTATCATTCTCGTGCAAAATACCGGGTTTTAATCTGCCTTACCTACATCAAGACCACTGGATTTATTTTGTACTCCTATCCTCACTTCATAAGAGAAGGCTGAAGTATCTTTCGGATTCGGTTGTCTGTAAAAAAAGACGTTGCTAAATGCGATAGAACCTAACAATAAGAATGCCATCAACTGATTAATTCCACGTTTTTTTCTCATGTAATGAAAGCCCTTTCTTTTTCCTTGACTTTATTTTAACTGATATATCTCATAAAGTCAAGAGTTTTTATTTATTTTTGGAATTTTTTTCTTTTATATTCCTAAAAAGAATAAATAGATCTTAATAATTGCTATTTTGAACTAAAAAAATTATAATTAACTTAAATAAGTTGAAAGGATTACTGTTTTTTAATGAATATACTCTCCGAAAAATTCAGAACTAAAAGAAAAGAACTGGGACTTTCCCAACAAACTCTTGCAGAAGGAATTTGTGAACAAAGTCAGATCAGCAAGATTGAGAGAGGGCGTTTTATTCCCTCCGCAGACCTTTTGTTCAAACTCTCTCAACGACTTGAGGTCCCGTTGGATTACTTTTTCAATGAACAAATTGAAGTAAAATCTAACCTATCTAACTTCAAGAATTTATCTTCTCGTCTACTAGAAGATAGAAATTATAAAGATTTAGAATATCTTTATAAGATAGAGTTAGAGCGAAACAATTTTCTAACACTAGAAGACAAGATGTATCTTGAATGGATAAAAGCTATTATTGACTTCTATCAATATGACCACAAGTATGAGGCTATTTCTTATTTGGAAAATATATTATCAAAAGTATCCTCAAATACTCTGATTTACTTAAAGGTAATGAATACTCTATCTAATTTCTATTCCTTAGTGGACCGTGAACAAGAATATGAAGCAAACTACTTTCACTTAATGGAGTTGTATCAGACAAAAAATCTGGATTATCAAGAGTTTTTATTTGGTTACATCAGAGTTCGTTACAACTACGCTCACTATTTAGTGTCAAAGGCAAAACATAACGAAGCTATCCAAGAAGCTCTTGAAACGATTGAACTCTGTAAAAAGCGACAAACAAGCTACCAATTAGCTCCCCTACTCATACTCGTCGGAAATGCTGGAGAACAATTTCTAGATAAAGAACAAGTCAAAAATTATTATATAGAAGCAAGGGAATTATGCAAGATCTATAATAATCCTTTAATGCTTATGAAGATAGAAAATTATTTAAAGGAATTAGATACTTTTTAATTTATCTTGATATTGGAGTTCTACCTGAACCTTAAATAACCTGTAAGACTGATAGTGAAATTAATACTATCAGTCTTATAATTTTTCTGTGGTATCTCAAACAACTAGATTGATTTATTTTCGTGTTCTAAATTGGTGATATTTTGACGCCCTGTGTTATCAAGTATGTTGATAAAATTCTCCAGTCTCCTAATCTTATATTCGTAATCATCTATCGATTTCATCATGGATTTTTGATTTTCTTCAATCTCTTTCTCCACCTGCTCCATTTTAATGGCTGACGTCATGTTCATCTTAGCATAATCATATTTTGCCAATCTTCTATTTTCTGGGCCAGAATTATTGAGATTAATTAGTACTTCTGCTACCTTATTAAGATGAGCTAGTTTATCCTGCAAATCTGTAATGGTCAAATCCAGCTGGGCGATTTCCTTGATTAACTCATCTTTGATTTACTGGTAAGACTGATTGTTAAAGTCTAATTCGATAAGAAGATTCACCTCCGCGATTTTCTCTTTGAGGTTGGCAATGGTTGGTCGCCTACGTCTAGGGATATGCGTGCTGTCGTGAGTAAGTTGACGGATTAGTTCACGCCCTCTCATGTAACGATTGAGGTCTGAACTTTCTTTTATCCAAACAATTAATTGATGAAAATAATTTATGGCTGATGATTATTGATAAGAATAATAATGCTGCGATGAGGTTTTGCATATTCTTACCGTTTTTGACATCTCTAAACAATAGATTATTGGCAAACTCAAAGATAATGACCTCATGGGCACCTCACTCGCTGTCCTTTCTCTCTGGCAGTCTGAATTAATTCAGCATTATCATTATAAATTGACGAGAATAAGCATATTATTTGTCATTAAATATCTATAAAATAAATTTAAAATGTCGAGATAGTTACATTGCCAGCATTTCTATTACTGTAATGAAATCTCCATATCAAATTTTTGATTAACGCCTTTACCAGTATTCAACATTTTTACAAATGTTTCTAATCTTTTTATGAGTCTCTCATACTCACCAATATGGTGACCTAGTTCCTCTTGCAATGCTCTTATTTCTTCAGTCACTTGTTCTAATGAAGTTGATTCTGTCAAGTTCAGTTTTGAAAAGTCATATCTTGCAAGCTTTCGACTGCTCACATCCTCACTCTTCAAATTGATAAGCACTTCCGCCATCTTATTTAAGTTGGCGATTTTTTCATTAATTTGATTTAGTTTTATATCTATCTCTGCTATTTCTTTTACTAACTCGTCTTTAATGTCTTGGTATTTCTTATCTACTTCAGTTAATTCAATGAAGAGGTTAATCTCAGTAATCTTTTCCTGTAGACTCTTAACTGTAGGTCTTCTGTATGGTATTACTCGACTATCGTTGGTTAGCTGTCTTATCAATGTTCGTCCTTTGACATACTGATTCTTATCCGAATGTTCTTTGTTATATACAAAGTATGAGGTTGTCTCACGTATAAAGATTTTATATTTTGTTTGATTCTCTTCTTCCAGAATATCTAATTGATAATTTGGAATGAAAATGAGACCACTCTGATTAATACCAAAAGACATTTTGATATAAATGCCCTCATCAACTAGCTTCTCTATTTGGTTCTCTGCAAGTTCCACTTCAAATTCACGAACGGTATCTCGTTTTTCCTTAAATGTCTTAAAGGCTTCCTCAATCTCTTCAGTGGATACTTTATCCTTATATCGTTCTTCTTGGAAAACATGGTACTGTTCCTGTAAATTCACTAATCCTTCTGAAGCAACGACTTCCTTATTTTTAAAATAATCTTGAAAAAATTTGACATCATATAATTTCTTATCACTTATTTTTTGATGACCCAAACTTATCTTTTGATTATCTTCTTCCAGGATAAAAGTTACATTTTTTTGTTTTAAGTCAATGGTTAGATTCAATTCTTTTACTTTTGTTATTAACTCTTCTAAAGAATTGACACGGTTCAACAAAAATTCTAAACGACTTTCAATCTCTTGCTTAGCAAAATGCGTTCTAAAAAATTCTTCATCATATAGATCTCGTTTGCTGAGTTGGCGTCCTCGAATTGGTTTTATCATCGTTCTATCTGTCATCAAAAAACGGCTATGCTTTTGACTAAAATCAATCTGAACATGCAACTGCTTTGCTTTCTCTAAAAAATCATCAAACGATTTAGATTGCTGCAGCAAAAAATAAAGACGTTGTTTCAATTCAAACTTATGACTAGATTCCCTATATTTTTTATAATCTCGATAGGAATAACGTTTCTCAATAATTTTTGCACCAGCCACTTTAGAAATACGATCTGAAATCATACGGAGGTTTCGTTCCAAGGCATAGTTCCATATCAACTTTTTATCTGAATTGCGGTCAATAGCATTGATTAGGATGTGATTATGAACATGATCTTTGTCTGTGTGAGTTGCTACGATAAACTTAAAACGACCTCCTGTCAATTCCATCATGGTCTCATAACCAATGCGGTTAATTTCTTCAGGTGTCAGATTATCTTCAGGAGAAAATGATTGAATGAGGTGATGAGCATGAATAGTTTGTTGGTGTTTTTCTTGTCGGTCGTTTCTGGATTCGTACAACTTGTCATTATTGCTGAAGTTGACATTGTACATCTCTACCATTTCTGCATGACTAAGGAAGTCCAAGTAATTGCTCATGCCAAAATCAGATACCAATTTCAAATTGTCCGTTTTATCAGGATTAAGAATATACTTAATTAAACGCCTACGATATTTTTTTCCGTGCGTCGCAAAGTGTTTAGTAACTACCATGAAACTCCTTCAGTCTTTTCAGCTCCACTAGAAATTCTTTGTCCACTTCCTTAATTAACTCTCCGACTCCTTTACTCAATTCTTGTAATTGGTCCTGAGAAATCAGATGGCTTTGATTAATCGCACGCGCAATTTGATTGATGTTATTTCCAATCCGTCTCAATTCAAAAACTAACTGGTCATAAGTATCAGTGTTAATCGTGACAAATGACATATTGGGATTAAGCAAAACTTTTCTGGCATAGACTGAGAAATTTTGACAATTGCTCTTAGCAATCCGTTCATTCAATTGGTGTAATTCTGGATCAGTTAGAAACACTTTTTTGAGATTGGTACGATAGCGATAAACCATTACATCCTCCTAACCCATATATTTTTTACGGAACTCACGACTGAGTGGCTGCACTTGATTCACTTCTGCAATCAATTCTTGAACGCAAGTCAATAAGATTGAGACGTGCTCTTGAGTCACTTGATGATTTTCTCTTGCGACAACCAGAACTTCATACACATCTCGACTAATCTGTTCAAACTTTTGAGACTGCCAAAGGGAGAACCAACTTTCAAAAATTCTATCCTGATAATTCTTTTCCAATAAATTTTGACGAAGAAATTCTGAGAAACTATCCACTTTTTGTTCCCTCATCATTTCTTTTATCTGTTTTTCTTCTTGTCTCGTGATTCTAAATTGCTTACGGATTAACTTAATTTCTTGTCCCATCTTACCATCCTTTCAACATTACACTTGTCTGACAATGTAAGGCTGCCTCACATTGTCAGTACGATTCCTAAAGACCTCAGTCTCTCCTTGTTCGGTCTTTGCGAGCTCAGACATTGTGTCCACAATATCCCAAAAATCATATCGCCAGCCGACCAAAACCTTCTAGTTTTGACAGCTAACGATAAGATAACTTGGTGTCTTCGCCCCCAAACCCCCATAGAAAAATCTTAGCTTGATTTTTTTAAGTTGAGAAAAGTATAGCAGAAGACATTTGAGGAAGTTATCACAAGGGAATAAGGGTATGAAAAAAGAGCCTAGTGGCTCTCCACATTAAGTATCGATTTCATTCATCACTACTTACTGAGTTAAATCAAAACGTTATCTTTAGTAGTCTCTCCTGCTAAAAGTATAAGCTGACTTAAACTATACTAGTTTATAACAAAATGAGGGATACATCTCTCTCTTTCTGTAATAGAACTTTCCATATCATCGCATTTTCGAATTGTATTAAATTTTTCTTCATATTCATTATAAAATGTTGAATAAAAATTTCTTAATATAAAAATCAAGAATTGTCCAGGAGTCACAGCTGATGTGACTGGAATTCTACAATTTTTATATTGCCCTAAAGTCAAGTGAGATTTAGGATGCTCCACATCAATACTATTATAAAAATCATAATCAAATCTTATTGGAAATGGATAGATATTTTTGCTAATGATATCAGAATATAATTCCTCATATCCATCACTTTCATCAGTTGTTCTATTGTCCTCAAATGCAAACAAAGATGGGGAAGGAAAAAAAGTCAACCTATGAGTTAAAATCTTTTTATCTTGTTCATCAATCTCATATGTGAGTGATATTAGTGCTCCATCAACTAACTTTACATTATAATTTTTGTCTTTCTCTAGTTCTTTATACAAATCTATATACTCTAACTCATTATCAAAAATAACCTTATGATTTTCATCTGCAACAGCTGGAGTAATTTTGGTTATAGTTTTTGAAATACTTTTTCCCTTTTTCCTTTTATCATTAATTTTTTTTAACATCTGCTTTGTACTAGGATAATTATTAGAAATCTCTAATCCCACCTCGGTCAAACACACTGTAAAATCTATAATTTCTTTATTTATAGCTTCGCTTAATTTTTTTGCCATGAATTTAATCCTTTTGAAGGAATTTGAGAAGTATTTCCCGATCTTCTTGTGAAAGGTCTAGATCAAAGCCTGATAACAAACCGTCTTTAACCCCCTCTACAATCTTCTCAATACCCTTATTAACATCTGCAATTGAACGTTTTTCAGCTGATGTTTTATCTCTATTTATAGTTTGAATCAGCTTTAATTGTTCTTTAGTAGGATAATGAAATCTTAAATCAAATTTGTTTTCTCTCACAAGTTTGTACTCTTCTGAAAGTAGGTCCATTTTTTCACCAACACCAGTCACTCTTACCCAACCTTTACTTCTTGTCATTGCAGTGAATAATCGATTTCGAACAGTTTGCAACTCATCAGAAGAGTCGTAACAGTCTTGGGCATTCATAACATAAACCATAGAAGCCTCATTGCCTTTTGCTCTGTATATTCCTGTAAAAGTTATTGATACATCATCAATATAAAAAATATTAGCATTTGCTTCACCAGCGATTTGACTAGTATATCCGTGTTCATATAATATTGCTCTAACCTTTGCAACTTCTTGTTTCGTTTTAACAGGATCTGGATTTATTACAATAATATCTTTTGCAGTTAAGTCGTCTGACTCAATATTTTTAATAATTTCTGTAGCTATCCACTCACTTTGATCTTCTTTACTAGTAAAAGTTTTAAATAAAAGTAAGTCATCAAAATGAGAATGTTCTTCTAAAAATTTAGGACTCGTTTTATTAGTCCGTGTTAACTGCACTTCTTGTCCTAATTCTATGTGTTTGTCTCTTGTAAGAACATTTTCATATCCAACTTCGTTCCATAGTTCAGCATCTTCAAACATTTGAATTAATCCGGTGTTAGAACGCTCATCAGTATTACGATAAACACCAAATCCTAAAGCATGTGCTGTCACCAAAATTGGTCTAGGATTTCTATAACATTTTTCTAAGACAATATCTTCACTATCATCATTTCTCTTTAGAGTAACTCTCGGAGTGTCTGTTTCTCCTTCATTACCAAATAGTTCTTCAGGAGATGGCAAAGATTTTCCTGAGAGACTTTGAAGTTCATCATATGCATACACAATTCGCTTATTATCTTTTGCTAAATGATAACAGATTTGGAAAAAATATTTAGAGAAATCCTGAGCTTCGTCTATTAAAATTGCGTCATACATTGGCACTTGTTGAGTCATTTTATTAATAGCTTCTTCACAAACTTTTCCAAATGGTTCGAATCCAAATTTTCTTTTTGCTTGTGAGTAATCATAGTATTCAGCATCATTCTGATATTTTATAAACTGATGATACAGTCCATCATCATCGCCACCACTAGGACGCCCCCAGGCATTTAATACCTTTAAATTTTCCCAATTTGGTAATGTTTGTGTCTGCGCCACATAAAATCTAGTAATCAGTTCTTTAAACTGTTCTTTGAGAGATCTTGTATTGAATGTTACTACAATTTTCCAATCTTGATGTTTAGCATGTAGGTATGCTGCTTTCATTGCTAGTACAATTGTTTTACCCGATCCTGCTAATCCTCTAATTCTCTGGACACCGTCTACAGATTCTACCACCGCCTTACTTTGCTGTGGGTCAAGAGTTGCAATATGTTTTTTTACCTCCTCTATCTTAGCTCCTCTTGAGCTAGGAGAAGTTATTCTTCTAACAGTCGTATTTTCTCTAATATTTTTTATATTTTGAATTACAGATTTTGTTTGATTAAAATCATCATCCGAAAAATCATCTATATCCAAATCGTCAAGTTTATTTATAAGTTTATGAAGAGTCTTATTATTAAAAATCAAGTACTCGTCATCTTCATTACTTTCTAAATGAACTTCCGGTGCATATGTTACGATTGTTAAAGGGAGCTTTAGTTTCCTCCTATTTGTTAGCTCTTTATATGATTTTAAATAGCCGTCCACAATATTGAAAATTTCATCCTGCTTATCCTCAAAACCATCAATATCTTGTTTTTCTGTTCCAGATATTAAATCAAAAATAACTACTCCATATCTCCTAGAAATGAGTGTAGCATCTATAGGGTATGGACCTTGTGTAGTTCCAATTATTGGATAACCTACATATAAGGTACTATCCTCTTCTATTGGCAGTTCTGTAAAAAAATCAATCAACATCTTATCAACTACTGGGTTTTTAGAGGATCCTTTTACTATTTCCATTATTTGTTCTCTTTTCTAAATGTTTTTATCTATTATAACATATATTAAATACTAATTTACAAGTAATGCTGATAACCTAGAACTAACAATTTCATACAGCTATACTTTCTTGATATACACTACTATTTTAACTTCTCTTTTCCCCCCCTCAACATCTCTTTCTCTACCTGACTCCACTCCCCAAACAGTAACTCTTGAAGAATATCTGCTGCTGAAATTTTATCTTCTCCTGAATCATGTACACAACTTCTATCTCGTTGGTAAATTTGAATTCTTTCAAAGATAGCTAGTTCTTCCAATTGTCGTGTATTATCAACTATATGATTTACAATAAAATCATGATGTTCTTTTGGAGTTGCGCGTGCTTGATTTGGATTGATAGCGTACAGTTCTTCGTATCGGATAAGGGTGCTTAGATAGGACAATTCGGGCTTTGTTGCGATTATGGCTAATTGTACTTCATATCCCTTATTTTTCAAGAGTTGTGCCGTTTTCTTCGAAACATCAATTGTTCGTAAAGTTCCCTCGATCAAAAGATTGTATCCCAAATGACTCAATTCTGTTACTAAAGACTCTACCATTTTACCTGCAAAATCTTTGGTGTATTCTACACTGTCTTTGCCATATTCTTGCTGCAGTTCTAAATAGCGTGGATGCTGAGAACGAAAACTATCGCCATCTATGATAACAATATTTCCTTGAAATTCTTTCTGTTTAATACGATGAATTGTAGTCTTACCAGCACCACTTTGCCCTCCAAGCAAAATCGCTATAGGTTGCTTACTGGACTTTTTTCCTCTTGTCAGTGAGCGAAGGTTCCTTGCTAAAGCCTGTTTAAATTGACTATCGGTATAATCTTGGATTCCCATTAGGCTACCATCCGTTTTTCAGATATCTCTAACATACGTTCAATTCCATCCAAATAGCCGCTATATCTCTCTATTTCATCAAAAGTTTCTACTAAATAGATATTCGTATGAATCAAATTAGATAGATCATCACTCATTAAAATCCAAGGATTAGATTCATCATTGATGCTAATCCCCTGACTATCTTGATAACGATAGAGTCGAGATAATAGATTAGCACCTCTTTCTTTGACAATTTCAATTTTTAAAGTCAATTCATAATCTTCAACAGGATTGAGCATTTTATCTTCTCCTACAATATCGACATAAGATACATTAAACTTCTGACAGATGATATCTATTAGTTCCGTAGAGACTGAACTAGTTCCATTTTCATACCGACTTAAGCTGTTCCGAGAAATTCCTATAATTCGGGCAAATTCGGGTTGTGTTAAGTCATGTGTTTTGCGTAAGGATTTTATGTTTTTTCCAATCATGGGAAACTCCTTGAATTTGATAACACCATTATAACATTTAGAAAAATAAAACGCACCATTTTTGGTGTGTTTTTAACAAGAGCTACACAAATTTCTAACAAAGAGCAATATAAAAACCCCACCAAGATAATTCCTAGTGGGGTTTCGGTGGGGAACACAATTTTTCTCCCAATTATTATCGCCTTTATATTGTCTTAAACCTCATTAAACAAGGGTTCCGCAATATAATTGCGGTACTCTATTATTTAATTCAATAATTTGACTTTCACCGAATGATCTAAAATTATTAATAATTACTTTTGTTAACTTCATTTCTTATCTCCATTACCTGAAACTAATTCACACAACCGTTCCTGTCCCAC
This sequence comes from Streptococcus mitis, assembly GCF_047460035.1. Classification (GTDB taxonomy): domain Bacteria; phylum Bacillota; class Bacilli; order Lactobacillales; family Streptococcaceae; genus Streptococcus; species Streptococcus mitis_DW. The sequence goes on from NZ_JASHHB010000003.1 coordinate 178,912, forward strand.
CTTATACAAATCAAACAACTAAAAATAAATTTATGGTATACTAGTGATAATAAATTGTTATCGGTAGGAGAAATTTATGGGAAATAGTGATAAAATAAAAATTTTTTTGAGTAGACCTAATCCGTTTACTGAAAACCAAGATTTTTTTATCAATGAAATTGTATCGTTATTAAAAAGACATAATTTCGAATGTATTACATTACAAGCTGCAGAATATACTCCATATGAAGTTATGGTATCACTACGTGAGATGATACAAAGAAGCTATGGCATGGTTATTTTAGCAGTTGGTCAAACATATATATCTGAAGGAATTCGTAAAAAAGATGCTGAGGATAATCCTAGATTTTTCGAATCAAAAGAAATCCACTTAGAAAATAAGTGGATTACTAGTGTGTATTGTCAGATTGAAGGAATATTAGCATTAACTTTTGATCTGCCTATATTGACAATTCCTCAGGAAAAATTGACAAGAGAAGGTATTTTACATCAGGGTGAATACTCAATTACATCACCTGAATTTACCTTAGACTCAAAGGAAAAAATTCTTCAATTTGTAGAATCCTCTGAGTTTAGAAAAAGTTTTGATAAATGGAAACAAATGGTTATAGAAAAATATGAATTCATCAAAGGGGGAGAATTAGGTTATAAATAGTTAGTCCATAAGCTTTAACTTAATTCTTTCTAAATCTTCCCTTAAGAGCTTTCTTCCCTCATTTATAGTATTACTTTGTCTCTTGGTTTCGCCATAAACTTTGTCCGATAATGTTTCAATAATTCCGGAAATATATAGAAGCTCTTCTCGGTTAGATTGTAACCAGATATCATCATACATACTAGATTTTCTAATCAAATTTTCTAATGAACCTAATATAATTTTTGCTGTATACTTTGCAGTATAGTAGTGTTCTTTTAAAACTTCGGTATCTGTTTCAACACTTACAATTTTTAACAGCGTAGCACAATAATTTCTAGCACAGTATATATTGTTATCTTCAAAATTCATACCCAATCTATAGTAATTTATAGCTGACAATAAATCTCTTTTATCATTTGTAATATAAAATATTCGTAAAAATATCGCACCATATATCCCTAAAATTTTATGGTAAGTAGTGTTGTTTATATCAAGATAAGTATTAATTTTTCTCTGTGCTTCTCTCAAATTATCTAAGGATTTTTCATCTTTTTTATATGCTGATAACAAGTAGCCCGCTAAAATTTCATCATCGACATACCCTTTTTCTAAAAGTTCTTTATATAAATTTTCTGCTGTTACATACTCTTCGGCATCTTTAAATTTTTTTGCTATTCTTGCTAGGTCCATAAAGGAATTTTGAGATGTTTCTATAGAAATATTATTACTTTCCTCCATAGAATTATTTCTTTCGACAATTGTATATAAGTTATTTTCAAATACCGGACTATCTATAAATCTTTCGTCACTATTTATTGCAGAAGTAATGTACTCTGTGAGTATATCTTTCACTCGAACAACTTCATCAAGTTCATTCACTTTGTCAGAATCATATCTAATTTGAGGTAGGTGAGAAATATCAAAAAAATTAATTTTAGCAGTATGATTATCACATAGGATAATTGTAGATTTAGGTCTCATTGCATGGCGCAGTCCTAATTCATAAATTGCATTTTGATTTAACGTAGTAATGTCAGCAATAACAATATCAGCTTTGAATATACCTTCAATAAATGTTTTTGTAATATTTTGAGTTGTATATACCTCATCAGCTCTAAATCTATTCTCTCCATGAATTGAAGTTAACTCTTTATTTAAAATAACAGGTTTAATAATATTTGAGTATACAGCATTTAAATCAACCTCAATATTTGTATTTGGAATTTTTTTTGTGTTAAATCCCATTACAACAAAACAACTAGTCATTTTTTTACCTCTCCTACCGATAACAATTTATTATCGCTATACAAAGCACCTAAATAGGTTTATAATAGCATGATTATTGATAAAGGAGATTTTTATGGATTATAAACTTATTTCTACTTACTTAGATTATTGCAAAACTCATAAGCGTTTGAGTTCGCACACGATTCGCGCTTATAAGAATGATCTTATGCAATTTTATAACTCAGACTATGATAATGTCGAATCCTATATAGAACAGTTGACACGATCTAACATAAAAACGAATACATTAAGAAGAAAAATTGCTTGTATGAAGGTGTTTTATAACTATCTAAAATACCAGAACATAATTGAAGAGAATCCCTTCAATCAATTGCGCTTTCAATTTAGAACTGAAAAAGTATTGCCTAAAACGATTCCGTATGACATTCTGAAAAGCATTTTTATATATTTAGAACGGAAAGTAATTGTATCTAAAACTGACTATCAAAAACAACACGCTGAAAGAAATCTACTAATTATTTCACTTTTACTTTCAACAGGCATCAGAATTTCTGAACTTTGCCACATTCATCTCAAAGACATTAATCTGTCCAATAAGACACTCCATATTATAGGAAAGGGTAAGAAAGAACGTATCCTATTTTTAGGAGATCAAAAAACATTCAATTTATTAGAAACATATATAAATAAAACAAGAAATGAATCCAATGATTTCTTGTTCCCAGGGAAACATTCACTTAAACCATTGTCAGAGCAAAGTGTACGTTTAGTAATAAAGAGAATCGTTGAACAAAATAACTTTTCTAGAACTATTACACCGCATATGTTTAGACATAGCTTTGCGACAATGCTTCTAGATAGTGATGTAGATATTCGATATATTCAACAAATTCTTGGACACAGTTCTATATCAATCACACAAATCTATACTCACGTATCTCATTCAAAACAAAAAGAAATACTTAGTTCTTTTAATCCTGTATCAGCGTTTCATTCTGAAATCGAATAAGAGAACTTTCCAAAGCCTACAGTTTAGTTCATCTAAAATTAATTTTTGTAGTTCGACTTTAGTTAATAGATTTTATGCTCAACAAAATCAAAAAACATATAAAACTTCACTTTGAATCAGCATTTATAATATATTCTGTATTAAGAACTCCATAATTGTTTTCTAAAATACTGTCTTCAAATATTCTTAAATATAATAAAAAGAGATTGATAAATGAACTTAATTACTGTAAAATCGAATAAAATCCTCCCACAATAAAATAAATTGAGAAATTTATTTCCTACTTAGGTAAATTTCTCAATTTATTTACTTATTTTTATTTTGAAAATTTGGTAAAAAGATTATCTACATTGTTTCTCATAAATATCTAATATGATCTATTCCCAGTAGATTACTATACTCTTATGATTTTATACTTTATTTTTAGTATTTAAATGACTACTTATTATAAAAATTCCAGTAATAAATAAGGCGATTCCTAAACGAACAAAGTTAATCGATTGTTCTTCTCCTGTTTGGGGTAAATTTTTTACTTCCGATTCTATTTTTTTAAAATTAGTTGATGCTATAAAATCTGATTTATATTCATTAAATTTACTGTAAAGTAGTTCAGGATTCTCCTGATTTTTAACAGCAACTACACTATCTTTAGAATTATCCTCTATATTTTCAATAGTCTTTCCAAAAGTATCTTGTGATTTAACTAAAATCTTTTTCTGTAAATTTTCGTCAGAGAGTGGAATATCTTTAGGGATTTGATTTGCAATTGTTTTAATTTTGACTGTATCCTCTTTAATATCCATAGTTTGCATTGAATTTTCTGGATTTATAATATTTTTATTATCATTTTCAAATTCTCTTTTCGGCTTCTCATCAGTTTTTCCAAAATAGAGATAATCGTAAAGTTGTTGTGCAGTTATTCCTCCACCAACCCAACCAGAAATAGTTTTACCATTTTTAAAATAAATAATTGTTGGCGTTCCAGGAATACCGATTGTTTTAAAAATGAACTCTTTAGCAGAATCATCAAAATCAGCACCATCTATATCGTAATATTCTAACTTTTTATCAATCAGCATATTAAACTCTTTCAATACTCCAGAAAATTCACGACAATGATAACATGACCCTCTTCCAAAATATAAAGTATGTTCCGAATCTTCTGAAGTGAATATCTGACGAACTTCAGCAATACTAATTTTATTAAAATCAGACACATTTGAAGCGTATTCTTCAGATGTTACTGAGTTCACGTCATCAGTTTCTTTCTTAGTAATTTCCTTCGTCGATTGCTGAACATTTTCACTATCGGTAGATTTTTGTTCAAGTAAAGATTCGTTACTAGTTTCTATTACAGCTGGTGCTAAATTTAAAGTTGATGGCACTGTATCAGAAAATTTTGTTTCAGCACTTTCAGCTAAAACAAGATTCGGACTAATGGTGACTAATACTGCAGTACTAACTAATAATGATTGTAATAAATATTTCTTCATAATGTGGCTCCTTTTTTATTGATAATTTTATTTTACACATTTTTAAATTAAATTTTCAAGCAAATCCTAAAAGGTAGCTATATTATACCGAAATGGTATTTTACTATATAATATTCATTTATCAAAAAATTATAATTATCTTAATCTGGAATATATTTAATTGTAAAAATACTGATTATGATATTTTTCGCTCTGCAGAATAGAAACATCATTTACTTTCAAAATAATGATTAACACAATCATATTTATTTTTAAAAAGATTTCTTAACTACCTCCTCTCTCAGGCTACATAAGCGTTTTATTCGGATTTCCTATATTTTATGAACAATAACCACCATTTATGTTTTCATACTACCATCCTACCAAACAAATAATAAAAACAGACAATTCTACTTTCAATTGTGTACCCTTTCGCTCCTCTTCCATTATAGAATCATCCTGACTACTATAGGATTGACTGACTTCTCATGATTCGTTGTTAACTATGCTTTCAGCTATCATCAGAATCTCACCTCAATATATAAGTTGTACATCTTTCCTCATTACTCTCGTGATTTACATATACCTATTTGAACTTTAGAGTTCTGAAATCCCTCATCTACTATACATGACTTACTATCCCTTCCTCTTCCTACTACCTCATGATTATCCTGCTTACGAGTAACTATTTAGCCCACCAGTAGCGGGTTCTCACGGAGAACTTATACCTCAGATGAGATACTTGACCTTCTCATCGTACCCAAATAATTAGGCTAGTCAAAAACTCATTTTTAGGAAAAATAGTGTGAATCTCACTACAATAAAACGCATAATATCAAGGTTGTTCATTCAATACCTGATAATATGCGTTTTTCTGATTTTAAAGACTTTTCCCAGCCTATTTGATTATTATATTGTACAAATGAGTTAAATTAAGATTATGAAATTTAACAAATTTGAAATGATTTTAATATCTTTTATACTCTCTAAAAACACCTCTGTAATACATCATAATACCTATTACAGCAATAAATTTATGAATAATAGTATTTGATCCGAATAAAATGTTTAGGACTATAGTCGTCATTATAAAACTAATTGCAAATATAAAACAACGCTTCATTTATGCCTCAACTAACTGTATCGTAGCAAAAAGCTCCAGTTCCACCAAGAAATCCTACAATAGCTCCACCAGGTCCAAAACCAGCACCACCCAAAATAGTAGAACCCAGTGTACCAACAATACATCGTGCAGCATCTAAACCACCATTAATGATAGTTAGTTCGCTCGTATCAACTGTATCAAATTTTTCTAAAATATCAAATGTCATAATTATAATTCCTTAAAATTTTGTTTTAGCTAAAAATTATTACATGCAAAAACTTGCAACTCCTACTAACACTCCTCCAAGTACTCCCCAAGGTCCTGCTACAGCACCAAGACCTCCTATACCAACAATACCTTCAAAGCATGAAACTCCACCTTCAATATTGGATAGCATTACTTCATCCATTACTTCAAATTGTTTCACCATTGTATTCATAATGAATACCTCCTATATAATAGATATTTTTTGTCAGATTGTAACCCTGACAAGTTCAGTATAGCAGAACAAAAGAGAGTTTTACCGTAAAGTCTTTAAATGTACGATTTTCATCACGAAACGTATTTTTTCATAATTTGTAACCATTTATGATTAAAAATATGCTGTTAACAAAATGGTGTTAACTAATTTTCAAACCCAAAAATACCACTCAAGATATTATATGCTCCATTTAAGATTTAATCACTTTTTCTACCTATTTTTTGTCATAATAGTCTTGTAAATAAAAAGAAAGGATTTAACAAATGACATCTTACAAACGAACCTTTATCCCTCAAATCGACGCTAGGGACTGTGGAGTCGCCGCTTTAGCGTCTATTGCAAAGTTTTATGGTTCTGACTATTCCTTAGCTCATTTGCGAGAACTAGCTAAAACAAATAAAGAAGGAACGACTGCTCTTGGTATCGTCAAAGCAGCCAAAGAAATGAATTTTGAAACAAGAGCTATCCAAGCGGATATGAGCCTCTTTGAAACGGAAGACTTACCTTATCCATTTATCGTTCATGTTAATAAAGAGGGCAAACTACAACACTACTACGTTGTCTATCAAAATATAAAAAAATATCTTATCATTGGTGATCCTGATCCTACTGTCAAAGTAACAAAAATGACCAAAGAGAGATTTGCTTCCGAATGGACAGGTGTAGCTATCTTTCTGGCTCCATCTCCCAGCTATAAACCTCATAAGGATAAAAAAAATGGTTTGATGAGCTTTCTCCCCTTAATTTTCAAGCAACGCTCACTTATTTTTTATATCATTTTAGCTAGTCTCTTGGTGACTCTTATCAATATTGGTGGCTCATACTATCTTCAAGGAATTTTAGATGAATATATTCCTAATCAGATGAAATCAACTCTTGGCATTATCTCCATTGGACTGATTATCACCTATATACTTCAACAGATGATGAGTTTCTCACGAGATTACCTCTTGACCGTACTTAGTCAGCGATTAAGTATTGATGTGATTCTCTCCTATATTCGCCACATCTTTGAACTTCCTATGTCCTTCTTTGCGACACGGCGAACCGGTGAGGTCATCTCTCGTTTTACAGATGCCAATTCAATCATTGACGCTCTCGCTTCGACGATTTTGTCACTCTTCCTTGATGTCTCTATATTGTTCATTATTGGTAGTGTACTTTTGGTACAAAACACCAACCTCTTCCTTCTCTCACTAATATCAGTTCCTATTTACATCATCATTATTTTTGCTTTTATGAAGCCCTTTGAAAAGATGAATAACGATGTAATGCAGAGCAATTCCATGGTAAGCTCTGCTATTATTGAAGATATCAATGGTGTAGAAACCATCAAATCCCTAACTAGTGAAGAAATTCGATACCAAAAGATTGATAGCGAATTCGTGGATTATTTGGACAAATCTTTCAAACTCAGTAAATATTCTATCCTACAGAGCAGCCTTAAACAGGGAGCTCAACTCATACTGAATATTGTTATTTTGTGGTTTGGTGCTCAGATAGTTATGACAGGTAAAATTTCCGTTGGACAATTGATTACGTTTAACACACTCTTATCTTACTTTACTAATCCCTTGGAAAATATCATCAACCTCCAAACAAAACTTCAGTCTGCAAAGGTAGCCAACAACCGTCTTAATGAAGTTTACTTAGTCGAATCTGAGTTCAAAAATACTCAGACCTTAACTGATTCACCGTTTCTGGCTGGTGATATTTGTTTTGAAGACATTTCATATAAATATGGTTTTGGACGCGACACCCTAAATAACATAAATCTATCTATCAAACAAGGTGATAAGGTCAGTATAGTGGGAATTAGCGGATCAGGGAAAACGACCTTGGCTAAAATGATTGTCAACTTCTTTGAACCTTACAAGGGACGAATCACTATTAACAACAATGATCTCAAAATGATTGATAAAAAGGTTCTTCGACAACACATCAACTACCTACCTCAACAAGCTTATATTTTTAGTGGATCAATCTTAGAAAACCTAACCTTGGGAGCTAATCAAATGATTAGTCAAGAAGATATTATCAAAGCCTGTGAGATAGCAGAAATTCGCCAAGACATCGAACAAATGCCTATGGGATACCAAACAGAACTATCAGATGGAGCTGGATTATCAGGTGGTCAAAAACAACGGATTGCTTTGGCTAGAGCATTACTGACTAAAGCTCCTGTACTTATTCTTGATGAAGCAACTAGCGGACTTGATGTTTTAACTGAAAAAAAGGTTATTGAAAATTTGATGGCCATGACTGACAAGACCATCATCTTTGTTGCCCATCGTCTTAGTATATCTGAACGAACTAACCAAGTCATTGTCCTTAACCAAGGGAAAGTTATAGAGACTGGCTCTCATCAAGAATTGATGAGCAAACAAGGTTTCTATCATCATTTATTTAGCAAATAAGGAGACTTATCATGAACCCAAAGCTATTTAAAAGTGCAGAATTTTATCAGCGCCGCTACCATAATTTTGCGACACTCTTAATTGTACCATTAGTCCTATTACTAAGTTTCTTGCTTATCTTCTCTCTATTTGCCCAAAAAGAAGTCACCGTCACATCGAGAGGAGAGATTACACCAACTCAAGTCATCGCTTCAATCCAATCAACTAGCAATAACACCATAACAACTAATAATCTGTCCAATAACCAATCGGTCAAAAAAGATGACGTCGTTATCAAATACGCTGAAACAATGGAGAAATCCCAAAAACAAGCTCTTGAAACACAGCTAGCTACCCTAAATCGGCAAAAAACTGCAATCGAGACTCTCAAAGCAAGTCTGTCACAAGGAAATAACCTCTTTACAGGAGAAGATGAGTTCGGTTATATTAATACCTTTAACAACTTTATCACACAATCTCAAGATATAGAGTTAGGCATCTCTAAAACCAATGCAGAGGTTAATAATCAACTAGCTTTAGCAGGAAATACCGCCACTGCTATAGAGAAACAAATCAATAATATCTACAAACAAATAGCAGAGTATGAGGAACTTAGTCAAGCTATCACTAATAAAAGTTCGAGTTTGTCGGCTAGCAATCCACACAAAGCTACTTTAAATTCCTACTTAGTCCAATCCCAGCAACAATCTCAGCAAGGATTAGCTGATCAATATCTTTCTCAAATTAATCAGAGTATCTCAAGTCTAAAATCCTCTATCGCTAGTCTTAATATTCAACGAGCAGGTACAGGAAGTGTTGCGACTTACGATAGTAGTTTAGGAACCAAAGTAGAAGTCCTACGAACCCAATTTCTACAATCGGCATCTCAACAGCTGACAACTGTTGAAACACAAATCACAGAGCTGACAGCTCAACTTGGTCAAGCAAATGTTAACTTTGAACACAACACTATTAAAGCCCCAGGTACAGGAATCATTCATTTAAATAATGAATTTGATGGAAAAACTCTAATTCCAAACGGTAGTGAAATCGCCCAAATTTACCCCATTATTCAAGAAACTAAAGAGGTACTTATCACTTACTATGTCACTTCTGAGTATGTCCCTTTACTTAAAGAAGATCAGGTCGCACGTCTTAAACTAGAAAAAATCGGAAATCAAAGCACCACAATAATTGGGAAAATAAATTCTATTGATAGAACAGCAACAAAAACTGAACAAGGAAATCTTTTTAAAGTGACTGCACTAGCTCAAATACCAGATAAAGACAGTAACATCATACAATATGGTTTACAAGGCCAAGTAACGAGTATCATTGCTAAAAAAACTTACTTTGATTACTATAAAGATAAAATCCTCAATAACTTATAGATAACACTTTATAATCATATAGGTACCTTTTGGGATTTTCAAAATATTTTATTTATAATTAGGATATAAACGAAGGAGTTCTAAAAAATGGACAAAAAACAATTATCTCTAAAAAAGTTTCCAACAATAAGTTCTGAAGATCTGTTAAAGATTTATGGAGGAAACCTCTGGAAGAATTTTGATAATCTTATGCTTAACAAGCACAGATATTCTCGATTTCTTAACTAGTCAAACCTTTAATTATAGACAAAAAAACATTAAACATAATTGACTATTTGTCAACTGTAGTAGTTTTTTATCAGCTAGCATCTGTCGTGAGAACTAGTTAGTGAAGCTGGGCAAAAACCACTTCTAACTATCAAAAAAACGAGCATTTCTGAATTGCGGAAATGCTCGTTTTTTTTGATATCATGATTTATAATTAAAATAAGAAAAAACAATTATAAATCCATTACAATGTATAAAGATTATAACACAAATCAATTAAGTTTAGAAGTAAATCTTGCCTACGATATTCCAACAACTCACGAATCGAGAATGATCATCCTCTTTATAGACAGTATCCCTAACTAAGTGTTACTGGAAGAGACCTCTTATACTGCCTTTCATCCAACTATGCTCATGAAGATAACATTGTACGCTTATTTTCGTCAAGTGTTCTCCGAACATAAAATCGTTCAAGTAAATGAGGAAGTGATCCCCATGAAATTGTTTAACCAAGATACCTATGTTAACTATAAAACAATTAATAATACTGATAAATTAAAACGTATTATAAATTTCATATAGAAGTATATAATATTATTGTGAAACTTTTTATATAGAAAATATGTTTAAAAATCTAATTTTTAAACTAGAACTATTTCACATTTAAATGTCTATAAAGCTATAACAAAAGAGCCCCTCCTTAAAATATTCAATAGAATATCCTAAGAATGATAGCTCTTTTAAAGTTCTATTTCCAAAATCTGTGTAAAGACATAATTTTTACTTGTAGTTTTCAAACATACATTTGGATAAGATTTTAAGATTCTTCGAACATTGGCCAATCCTATACCCCGTCCTACTCCTTTTGAAGAATTGTCACGCTTGAATATATCTCTCAGTTCGATCTCTCTTTCTAAAGTAGAATTTTTAACAATCATGACTAATTTATTCCATTCTGTATCCTCAAGAAAACAAACTGCTATTCCTCCTTCTGCTGCGGACTCTATAGCATTATCTAACAAGATAGAAGTAATTGTTAAGAAGTCAATTTGTTCCATATTTTTTATAGAGAACTGTTCACTAATCTCCAGGGAAACTGGAACAGATAAGTTTTGGGCCTCCGATAACTTAGATAATAGTAAACTCTTTAGCGCCAAATCATTGATATTTCTTAGTTGTGCTACGTCAAAACGCTTACCTTTTAATTTTTCACCAGAATTTTTTAAAACACTATCATAAACTTGAGAAACTAGATTAATATCTTTTTGATCTATACCTATTTTTAAGCTGGACAAAATATTAGCATAATCATGTCTAAAGCTTCTAATTTCTTGATACAACCCTTCAACTTGTTGACTATAATGACTAAGATTTTGCAATTGAATTTCTTTTTGTAAAACGACTTTCTCCTGTAATTCTTGAAGTAATTTTCTATCCAAGAGATTAACAAAACAAATAAACAATAAAAAGTAAACTGCTGTCAATAATTCTTTATAATCCAACATTCTATCCCAACTTATTTTATCACTATAGTTTATATAAGATGGTAAGATAAAATAAGCTAGCATTAAAGTATCCGCAGTAATTAAAATAAATTTTGTCTTTGTATCCAAGTTCTTTATTTTTAAATGACTAAAATTATATCGAAAGAGACTAATAAGAAAAAACACAATAATTTCAGCTAATAAAGAGAAAATCATTGTTCCTAGATTAGTTTCGTATAGTCTATGCAATATTGGAATCTTAGAAATTACAAAGTAACCTAAAAAGTTTTTGATGACATCCCAAAATCCAAGTGGAAATAATGAGTAAAAAAGTAATAAAGAAACCTTACTTCTTAATTCACCAATAGACAAAGTATATAGTATAAAAAAAGTTGGATAAATCAATAATGACCCAAAAAAATAAAATTCAGTTGATTCAAATACAACAATAAATAGTAATGTTGAAAGATAGTACAGAATAATGGATACTACTACTTTTTTTAGGTTTAATCTCTCATCTACAACCTTAGAATGGATACATAACAATAGAAAAACACCTATAATATCTAGCAAAAATATCATCTAAATCTCCTTAGTCATGAAGTCTTTCTACAACTTTCAAGAGTGAACGAATTTTTAACCTAGATACAATACAAGAAGACCCGTTTTGAAAATGAACTACCCGATTTTCTTTATCAATTAAGGATATATTATAAGGATTTACGATAAACGATCTATGGCATTGAAATAAGCGTGGTTCCTGTTCTATGATTTCAGATAATTGTCCATAAAACTCAACGATGTCTCGTTTTGAATAGAGTGTCAACTTATGGGCAATTGTCGATGTTTCAATATATAATAAATCTTTAAAAGGGACTTGAATCTGAGCTTTAGGTCCTGTAAATACAAAAGAGTCCTCAGATACTGTTCTCCCTTGATTATCGCAAACACTTGAAATCACATTTTCAATTCGTTTGATAAATGTTGGTTCAGGTAATTCTTTATCAATAAAATCAATAGCTGATACTAAATATTCGAAAGATACAGGCATAAACTCAGAATGTGTTGTTACAAAAGCAATCACAGCTTGAGAATCACGTTTTCTAATTTCTCTTGCAACATCCAACCCTCTTTGGTCATCATCTTTTATTTCAATATCAAGTAAAAATAATTGATGACTTCCTCTCTCTGAAATATTTTCTAAAAGTTGATGAGGTTTCCCATAAACTTCAAAATGTCTACACTCGATTTTGTTTTCAAACAAAATTTTTTTTACAATATTTTCAATTCTAGTTTGTTGTATAAAATTGTCTTCTAGTATAAAAATATTCACTTCTTCTCCCTTACATCTTTTTCCATTTGTTTTTTAAGATTGTAAAATATCTCCTAGAACAAGAAATATCTGAAACTCTATTATCCATAAACATAATCGTTCTTGTCTCATGATTAAATCCTGCTATTTTATATTTATTAACAAGAAACTTTCTATGACATCTAATAAGCTCTTCTGAACTTTCCTCTTCAATTTTAGCTAAAGAGGTTGAAGCTTCAAAATTTCCTTCTGCTGTTACAAAAAGAACAGCATGAGCTTTTGTTGGATGCGTTGTGACATAATAAATTTGAGATAGTGGTACCCTTACTAAAGCTCTACCTTGATATAAAATATAGTCTTGCATATTTAGCCTCCTCCTATAGGTTTTATATTATCAGAATTAAGGAAATTAAATTATAAAAATCTTAAAAGGTTTCTATACTATCTTAAATGGTAAAAATTATCTTAGTTTAGACATTTCATGATAATATAGATACTCTTTGGTATTTCAATATTGCTCATCTTTTTTCTTTTGATAAACTAATATTAAAAGAAAGGAAAACTATGAAGTCCATTCAAATTCTGCACTCTTCTTTATTTGGCTATATTTTATCTTTATATTTAAAATATTATTTCTTAAAAAAAATAGTTAAAAATACAAAAATCTTACAGGGACATAAAATTAACTACAAATATAAATCTTCTATTTATTTTATCATAAAATCGGGGTTTTTAACATCTGAAAAAATGAACCTCTATTTAAAATCTATCCAATTTCATTCAAAAAAATCAGAAATCATCATCATAGGTAGTCAGATTGATTATGATGAGCTTTACCGCAATCACTATAGAGTGTTTGGTGTTATAGACATCACTAACGATAAATCATTAACGTTTATCAAAGATAAAGTTCATTTTTACTTGGTTGGGCTCTATGAATTGAAGAAGGATGAGAATGATTAAGTGTCTTGAATAAATTCTCAGTCTTATAACTTTATATTCGTAATCATCCATCCATTTCATCATAGAATTTTGATTTACTTCGATTTCTTACTACAGTTTGATAGCAGGCGTTATGCCCGTTTTAGAGTACTGATATTTTACCAGTCTTCTGTATTCTGAGTCTGAATTATTGAGATTAATTAGAACGTATGCTATTTTTTTAATGCTGACGTTCGTTACCTACCTATGTTTGGGGATATTCCTGCTGTCATCGGAGAATTTACGAATTAGTTCACTCGCTCACATATAACAATTTAGTTCTGAAATTTCTTTATTCATAGTAGTCTCTCGTATAAAGGAAATTGTAGAAATTGTTCTGCTATCCTCGTGAATACCCTAGTTACAGTTTGCTATTAATACCTAGCCTTCTTTTTTGTCGCCGTAACTCATCTTGATTAAAAGACCACTCTTAACCAACTATTCAGCCTTATGATTTATACTTCTTTTCGTAAATTTAATACTACTAAACCCTATTGTCAACACAAATATGACCACTAAATGTCTACCAATAGGAAGAATGGTTTTATCAATTATGTATTCATCTCCGCTTCATTTGTGATAAACCAAGCATATCAACTGCCAGTTACAGATTTTATTCCCAGTGTGAATGAAATCTGTGCTGCCACTATTCTAGCTGTGATTGGACCAACTGTTACAACCTTTTAAATAACCCATGAAACTCGAAACACTTATCCTAGGTGGAATACTTGCTAACATATGTACATGTTCTAGCATTAAGTGACCATCGATAATTTCAACTCCTTTATAACTACACAAGCGATGAAATATTTCGTCTAAACTACTTCGATATTGATTATAGATGATTTTTCGTTTATACTTAGGGGTGAACACAATGTGATACTTACAGTGCCACTTTGTGTGCGATAAACTATGAGCCTTTTGTGCCATATTTTTCTCCTTTCGCTTTACAATTGGCTTGAACACCTTTATTGTATCGCGTTCGGAGTTTTTTTGGTATAACCTTCGACGCACACCCGCATAGCAGGTGGTTTATTTGTCTCACACCTAACAGAGCGAGACGAACTGAAAGTCACATAATAAAAAACACCAGCTAAAGCTAGTGTTCAAATGGAATGGCCTACAATCTATTTCTTTCGTGAGACATAATTCATCACTATAGTCAATAAACAAATTGAAAAAATACCAAACTCTAACAAATTAACTGAATGATATATTAGAGATACTCCGTTTACTAAAATCAAAAAATTGAACGGAAACATCTTTTTCATATCTCTAGCAAAAACTTGCTGCAGCAATTATACCAGTAGCAATTAGTGCAGCAGGATTCAGTCCCGAAGCTAAATAAAATGTAGCAGCTGTCCCCAAGATACACTTAGCTGAGGCTCCACCTTCAACAACAGAAAGTTCTTCTTCTGACAAATTTATATAGTTTTTCATAAGTTTCTCCTAAACTAACAATATACTCTTGCTGCCATTCCAGCCATAGCAGCACCAGCTAAAGGAGAGCCATAAATAGTTCCCGCAGTTCCTAGTGCAGCAACTGACAAAATACATGCCCACTCATTCTTTCCACCTTCAACAGTGGCAAGTAACTCAGTATCCAAAGGTTCAAATTGTGAAATTGTTTGTGTATTCATGATGAATACCTCCTCATATCTTTTATTTGTCTGTTGCAACTTGACATCTTTAGTATATCACGACCATAAAAGATTATAATTAAAAATATCAAAAGGTATGAATTACATCATGAAATGTCTTTTTTATAGATTTACAAACCGCTTAAGATAATTAATGCACCTCTTAAGGATAAGCCCCTGTCCATACTAGTATCAATATAGCATGTCTTATACTAAATTGCGTTTAAAACATATAACCAGGTGTATGATAAAATTAAAAATAAGACAACCATTCACTCCCACAAAGAAAATAGTGAAAGTAACCCGGCTATTCCTCTGAAAGTCTGTCACAAATAGTTCTATTTTCGTAAAATGGTAAAGAAAGAAACAAATAGATCCAACAGCTATTAAAATCAGTACGATTTTTATCATTTTTTCCATCTTCTCCCTCTACTAGTTGTAATTGGTATTAGTACACTTGTCGCTATCAGATAATTCCAGTCTTTCGACCAACTCCAGTTGCTCTATCCTTATACCCTTATCAGAGAAAATTTTATAAAACGATTCACTTCCTTCCATCTTTTCTAAATCTCTCTAAATTCTTCTCCAGTTGTTCCTTATGAAGTTGATTCTTTGCTTCCTTTAATGTGTCGTCCAAAGTTTCTTCCCTATAAGTTGCTTCTGTTTTTAGTTGTTCTGATCCTTGATCTGGAGTGAAAATGATATCTAACAATCGGTCTATTTTTTCAAGATCTTGGACAGGCATACCAGATAGTCTATGAATCAGCTTTTTAAATACATCACTATTGTCGTGATTTTTCTTAAAAAATGTTGTAAACATCTATAACCTCTCAAAAAAAGCAGCCTATCAGGACTGCTTAGTGTAATTCGGAAATCGCATCATAAATTGACTGCAATTTCTTATTGTCTTTATTCTTTGTGTCAATCAACGTATGTAGCTCTTCAATTTTCTTTTGACTACTTTGAATATCGCTATTGTTATCCGCAATCAGTCTTTTAAGATGTTGCTGATAACTTGTAGTGATATCTGTCTCTTTTCCTGTTCTAACCTCTGTAACTTTGGGTTTAGAACTAGAATTTGATTCCGTCACAGGTGCTTGTTTTCGCTTTTGAAAAGCTGCTTCATAATTTACATCATTACCTCCTTCATGATTTCCAAATAAGGCCGCAATTTTATCTGGGTCTTCTTGATTTTCTGATTTACTCTCTAATGGTTGATTAAAATTCCAATCTTTTGTCATTCACTCATTTCATCCTTTCTAAATTCAGAATCATCGAATTGTCTTTCTTTACCAAAGGCATGGTCAAGAGCTTCTTCAAAACTCATGTGACTAATGCTTTGACGCCTTTTGAACGTCGCAAACATCGCTGTCTCCAGTTGTTCTTTATAAGCAGCGAGTTTTTCTGTCTCTCTTGCTACCTTACTTTCTTGCCTAGTGACCTTTTCTTCTAAGCGTTCAATAATGGTCATATACGATCCTCCTTCATTCTAATATTAGCTAAAACATCTTGATTTTGTTATCACAATTCTAAACATTGAGAGGTTTGTCTTACTGGTTGATTCCTCAATGTCTCTTTTGCAGTCTCGATCATCAATTGTAAATCTGATTTCTTTTCTCTAAGAATATCGTTCCAGTCTCTTTTTTCTTTCCCATATTCATTATCAGGTAAATCCAGTAAAACAGGAAATCCTGATTGAGATAACTTATCAGAAAAATCTTTACCCGCATCATCACAATCTACTGCTAGTGTCAATAAAGCAGGATGATTATAAAAATAGCTGGTTGTATCACGAATTGTATTGATTAAGGGCAATAACTTTGAAGGTGTTACTGTATCTAAAAATTCCAACTTCTGATTTTCTTCAGCTATCAGTCGTAAAGTTTGATAAGCAACAACAGACCTTTTTAATCCTTCCATAGATACCAAACGAACATCAGATAGACTTTGTTGATGAAGTTCGTAATAGCTCATCAAGTCGATGAACGATTCACAAAAGACCAGTCTATTTGGTTTACCAATGTCAAAGGATATTCCAACATGTCCATGGCTTCCTTTTAGAATCGTTTTTAACCTCTCTCTTGGGATAGAATGATTCTTATAAATCCCTTGTAGGCTTGATGCCTGCAGTTTGTGACGATGATCAAAGCTTTTAAAAACAATAACAGGTTCAACTGTTTCATTTGTTTTCCAAGTGGCTTGTGCCATCAATCCTTGTTGAATCATCTTTTGTACGATTTCTTCTGCGATTCCTCTACATTCTGTTAAATAATATCTGGCCAGACTACAGTTAGAATCTTCTATTCTCTTTAAAGGATAATAAAATGGTCTCTCTCTTTTTTCTTGAACAGCTTCTTTTTGAAAAGGTTCTTCAGAAAGAAAGGCTAGAGCTTCTTTAAAAGAGATTCCCTTAACAAGTCGAACAAAATCAATGACATCACCTTGAATATCTCTTGAAAACCATTTAAAAGTATTGGTAGTTAAAAAAATCCGAAATGAATCGTGTTCAGGATGTTCATAGACACTGCTCGAAACTTGTTTAAAGGAGATACCTAAACGATTGGCTACATCAAGAATTGAAATTTGCTTACATTCTTCTATTTCCATGCAATATCATCATTTTGTCGTAGTATTTGGCAGTGATGGAACAGATGAGGATTCTTCTAAAGTTTTAGGAGTGGCCTTATCCAAATCATCTAACCCAGATTTCCAAACCTGTACTTGGTTGACCAATAACTTACCAGGTAGTTTAGAATAGGATAACTTAACTGTTCTTGTTTCTGTCTGATTAGTCTTTGATTGGTTGGCATTCTTTAAATCAGATACATAGGTTACATTATAAGAGACCATGGCAATAGCTTGATTCGTAGTCTGATTGACAAAGATATCTGCTTTTTCAAAATGATAATCCAAAATATAATCCTTATACACTTGGTTCATGGCATCATTTTGACTTGACAATTCTTTAGAATAAGCCGATTCAGTCATATAAGGTTGAATACGTGTATTATTTTCTCCGAGCTTTTCTTTCGTATAGTACTGAGTCAAAAATTCTTTTACAGTATCCGATGACAAAATGCTGGCTTTATCTTCTGCTTGTTTGTCCTCTACAAGTTTAGCTGCAGCCAATTCGATTTCTTTGCGACTTTGTTTAGCAGTAGAATGTTGACCAGCAGTATATCCCATCATGAGAATAAAGCTAGTTGCGGCTACTGCTCCAACACTAATTAAGGCTTTAGTTTTGACTTTATTTAACATCTTAGACCTTCTTTCTATAAAAACTAGGTCAAGAATAACAAAAAGAACTTGTAAGTTTTATCACATCACAACGAAAGGTAATTCCTACATTTCAGGCGCAAAATCGTACAGTTCAGAGAAAAATATCAAAATTAGCTGTCTTCAGTTTATAATATAAATATGAACAAATTAAAAGAAGAAAATTTGAGAAGAGCTCTTTCTCATATTGAACGACATAAACAAGCCATAAATACAAGTAATAATAGTGAGGACAATGATTTTCATACATTATTACTCCAATTTAGCTATGAAGTATATGAAAGAATCAAGGCAAATAAAAAACCTTATCCGAATTTAGATTCAGATAAAGTCTTTTGATTATCTAAAAAGTTCATATTTTTTCCTTATTTATGGAGTTAATGAAGCGCCAACTGAATCCTAGAACCAACATCAGATTGATGAAAAGGTACACAGCCGTAAAACTAGTTAAACCATGTTGTCTGATATCATCAAAATATAAACTAGGTTCAGTAAAGAACAAATAAATTCCATAGACCTCCACGAAAATAAGAAAACTAATAAAACCAATAAGGAAAAGTCCACTGGCAATAAGAAAGAGTCTCCATAAAAGAATGAGAATTCCTCCTACTGCTAAAAAAATTACTGGGATAAGGAGTAAATCATTCATGACTTTCTCCTTTCTAGTCAATCAATTGACGATAATGGGTGGCAAGAGAGGAATCAAACTCTTCTAATTTTTGAACTAAGCCCAAATACTCCTCTTTCTCATAATCTTCAAAGTCCACGCCTCGATGATTCTGAAGAGCAATTTCCAATTGGCTAGTGAGTTCTCGTTTGGAAAAACTGTAATCCCCCGTCACTTCCTCATAATGTTCCTTTAGTTCCTTATAAGCTTGATACTCTTCAGGCGTTTGAAATCCCTGTACCAAGGCCTCTTCTAATTGATAATAGGTATCTTCCATCATAATCGTTACCTCGTTTCTTTCTATCTTTATTTTACCGCGCTTTTCTTTTCTTGTCCGCTATTTATATCTATTTTTTAATCCAATTCAAAAGAAAGTTGTTCTTGCTTTTCGTTTCCTTTTTCGTGGAATTGTCTTAAGGCCTGATCAATAATATCTAAATCCGTTTCTGTTTCAATCAATGGCGCGAGTACATCGTATTCGGCCTTTTTAGTTTGATAATCCTCTTCCTTTGAAAAATTTTTCTCAATTTCTACTTTAGCAGTAGTCCATTTATCCTTTAATTCATCCAATAAGTTCTGAGTTTTCACTTGGTCCTCTTTAATGTGATCAATCGTATGCTGAAGCCTTTGAATTGTCCCCAAAGGAGAATACAAATCTAAACTGACAGAATACTGATTTTCTCCTACAATCTTAACAGAGAAGGTTTCAGGAAGAGGTTGATTTGTTGGAAGACTAAGCATTTTAATGTCAAATCCTCGATAGCTTGCTAGGGTACGGAATTCTTTGCTGTCAGCTTGATTATGACGGATAAGACGGTGTAGGGATTCCCCTGCTTCAGCTCGTTGATCAAACGCTTGCTTACCTACCGTCATAGAAAATGCCTGGTCTTTCGACATTTCAGACTGTTGAATGTCGCCTTCATACTTGCTTAATCGTTTCTCAAGAATGGGCATATTTTCTTCACAGTAGGAGATTGTATGACGATAGTGATCCTTGCTGCGTTGAAAGGCGCGTCTTTGATTTTCTAATAGAGTTAGATCATTCTCTAGTTCCATCTTATATTTGAGATAAGGATTACCTGTTGCTAGTGCCTTAAAATCAGAAGCTGTCATGGTCTGCTCATCAATATCTTCTGCAGCACGAATCGGCTCCTTAGAAGTCATAATCTGCTTAATATAACGGAGTTTGTTCTCCTGAGTTGCCCATAGATAATTATCAAACGAACCTTTGGTAATGTAGTGGTAAATATCCACTTCCTTGTTTTCATTTCCCTGTCGGATAATCCGTCCATTGCGTTGCTGAATGTCACTTGGTCTCCAAGGGACATCCAGGTGATGAACTGCTTTCATCTTGCTCTGAACATTTAAACCTGTTCCTCCTTTTTCGGTTGAGGCAAGGAGAATCCGCACCTCTCCTGCATTGACCTTTCTAGATAAGCTATTCTTCTTTTCATCACTATTGGCATCATGTACAAAGGCAATTTCTTTACTAGGGATTCCTCTATCAACTAATAAAGCCTTAATCTCAGAATAAACATCAAAGCCATTATCTTTTTTCTTAGGTGTGCCAATATCTGAAAAAATCATCTGAGTAGCCTTATTTTCCATTCCCTCACGATAAATTCTTTCAACATTATCCACTACCTGAAGCAGTTTATGATTGTCTGCTAGACTATAACTAGAGTCCAATAAACGCATATCAATAGCTAGTTTCCGTGCCTCACCTGTTATCTTTAACATGTTATCCTGACTCGGATCAACTGTTCCACATTTGACCATATCTGACCTCATAACTAATTCTTCTAAATAGAGTTTCTGGTTTTCAGTTAACTCACTCTCAATAGGAATAATATGAGCTTCTGGAACAGGTAAATCCAACATATCTTGTGTTTGAATGTCGGCTGTTTCTTTATAGATTTTCATCAACTCAGGGAGATTGACAAACTTTTTAAATCGTTTCTTAGGTTGGTACTTATCCCCTGTAGGAGCTAATTCCATAGAGTTTTGAATTTCTCCAAAAGCACCTACCCAAGAGTCAAAATAATCAACTTGATAGCGTTTTAAGATATCTGGTTGAATATAGTTCATCATAGTGTACAACTCACTAATAGAATTGGAAACTGGTGTTCCTGTCGCAAAGACAATGTTTTTAAAATCATGTTCTTCCTGAATCTGTCGAACCTTCATTTCCATATCCACATTCTTCTTAGACGTTGTATTGGTAATCCCTGCTACATTTCCAAGTCCAGTAATCGGACGAATATTTTTAAAGTGATGTGCTTCATCCACAAAGAGAAAATCAATTCCTAGATTTTCAAAATCAATAAAGCTATCACGATTGAAGCGTTGGAGTTCTTCCAATTGTTTCTCTAGACCACTTATTGATTGTTCTGCTTCTTTAACGGTATACTTATTTTCCGAATGTGTTTTAATCTCTCGTAGTTCATTGAGTTTATCCTCAATATAGTTCATCTGTCTTTCCTTACTGACAGGGATTTTTTCAAATTGAGAATCCCCAATGACAATGGCATCGTAATCTCCTGTAATAATACGTGACACAAATTGTTTTCTTCTCGCCTTCACAAAATCTTTCTTAGTGGTCACAAAGACTTTTTTAGTAGGAAAAAATTTCATGATTTCTTGACCAAATTGAGCAGACAAACTAGAGGGTACTACATACAAGGGCTTATGAACCATCCCTAACTCCTTTAATTTAAACCCAGCACCAAGCATGGTCAAGGTCTTTCCTGAACCTACCTCATGAGCTAATAAGGCTCTTTTTTCTTCTATAATTCTTTGAATGGCATTCTCTTGGTGAGGACGAAGACTAATGTTTTGAGCCAAGCCATCAATAACTAAATGGCTACCGTCATACTCTCGACTAACTGTTCGATTATAAAGACGATTATAGCTTTCCTCAATGACTTGTTGGACTTCTGGATACCGTGAGACAAATTCTTGAAAGAGCTCTTGTAAATGCTGCTCTTTTGCTCTTAGAACAGAGGTTTTTTCCAAATCTGTGATAGTCTTTTTCTTTTCTCCTTCCGTAACAGTCATAGTAATCGTCGGTTGGTTTGAATTTAGTAAATTCTCAAAAATCTTTCTTCCTGTATCATAACGTGACCCACTGACTCCAAGACTACTATCTTTGGCACTTGGATAGCGATAAGCAAATGATGTCCTTAAATGAACCTGGCCATCGACAGGATTCACTTCAATGACTTGTTCCACATCAGGCGAAGACAATTCAAATTCACGATTAGTAAAACATTCAAAGGCAAATTTTCCATAAACGGATTGAGGTATCCAACGTGACCCTATTTTAAACTCAATATCTGCCAGATGAATCCTTGGAGGGCGAACAGATTCTAACAAATCTAAAGCATGAGTCCAGTCACATTCTTGATTGTTTTCCTCCACTAATAGTTGAACTACTTCTATCTTGTTGAGAATGTCTCCTGATAAAAACTGGTTCTTAGAAAGATATTTTCTTTCTCCTCTTAAATAGCTTTCTGGATCCATTAAAATCTGGTCTCCTAACTCATCTAAAATAGCAGCTAGGCTATGTTCGGGATAAATTGATACCATATAGTCTAAATCAACCCCTCTACCATCCGATAAACTAGAGTTTAAGGCATCTAAAGCCGTTGATACTCTTGCAATCACTCTCTCTGGCCTAACCAATGCTTTCTCAAAAGCTAAAGATTTTTTATATTTTACTTTCTGACTTTTAGAATCAATGTATTCATCTTCTAAACTAGCTAGTAAGGAATACTTATCGTCACTATCAAATAAGTTCCGATTAACGGACGCATTCAAGTATCCAAATTGACTTACAAAACGGTCATAGTCACGATTGAGTTTACTAAGTAATACCTGAAAATCTGTTCGACTATAATCTGGATGACGTTGAATTTCAATTAAGGATTGATAGGTCTCTCTCAAATCAACCATGCCCTTAATGCGACTAATATCCTTATCCGATAAGGGACTTTCATAAAAGACAGTTTTTTTGAACAGTCCCTTATATTTCCCCCTTTTACTCGCTTCTTCTGACTTGTAAACATCTAGTGCTTCCTCATCAGTCAAATGAAGTTGCACGAATCGGTCTATTTTATGTTCAGACAAAGAACTGTCCCAAGCTTTAAACTCTCCCTTCTCGTCTACATAATAACTAATTTCGTCTACTTTTGAACTTTTCCGAATGCCATGTGTATCTCGGTAATAAATTTGATTTCCCTCATATCCAAAAGAATAGAGCGCTAAGTTCTCACGAATACGACTTGGGATAGAATGATCCACTTTTTCTTGGATAAAAACAGGTTCTTTCAAAGAATTGTCAATTGGTTTAGGTGCCTCCACATTCTCTAATGCTTCCATGATGTCAGTAGTGAATGTTTCTGATTCCCCCTTAACATTGAGAGTTCCTCCATTAAAATTGCGTACCTCATATTCACCCAAAACTTGTGTATTGTATTTCCCATCAAAATAAGGATTGATCCAGACACGCTTATCCTCCTCAAAGGGAATAGAGCCACTAAAGACAAGCTCCTCCTCATGAAGATTCTTTGCTTGATCCTTTTGAAAGAAGAGGAGGTCTGTGGTCACTCGAGTACCTGCAATCTTTTTAAAAGCCGTATCCGGCAAACGAACTCCCCCTAAAAAATGAGTGCTCGATTTAATCTCTTGTAAGACATTATCCGTCCGCTTATCCATTGTGCCAATAGATGAGATAATCGAAACTTGTCCTCCGTCTCTTACTAAATCAAGTGAGTGTTTGACAAAGTAGTCATGAATCATATAAGGTCTATCATAATTTTTATCTGCAATGCGAAAATTTCCAAATGGTACATTCGTTAAGACTAAATCAAAACTATTATTTTGATAGGGAACTTCTTCAAATCCTCGCACTTCAATATGAGTATTGGGATGAAGTTGTTTTGCGATTGCGCCTGTCACACTGTCTAATTCAACTCCATAGAGTTCTGATTTCTCTCGTATACTTCTAGGCATCGCCGCAAAGAAGTTCCCAGTCCCCATAGAAGGATCTAAAATTCTTCCTCCCTCAAAACCATCATCCAGTAACTTTTGCCAAATCTGGCGAATAATCATTGGGTCGGTATAATAGGCTGTGAGAGAACTTTGTTTCATGGTCGAGTATTCTGATTTACTTACTAAGCCCCTAAGAGTTAAACGTTCTGTTTCATACTTTGGATTGAGTTCGTCGAAAAATTCATTGGCAAGGCCACCCCAGCCAACATACTTGGCTAGTAGTTCTTGTTCTTCTGGATTCGCTTGTCTTCCCTCTTTTTCTAATCTTTTAACAAGATTAATTGCGGCGATATTCGTTTCAATTTTTTCTCGATTTGTCTTAGGATAAAAGTTCTCTAAATCATCTGGAAAAACAAAATCTTGAACAGAGACATCCGTCTCTTCTATACCTGAAATTAGAGTTTCTGTTTCCTTTTCATTTTCTTTTTCTTCTTCCAAATAGGAAAACAAATCTATTTCCTGACTTTCACTTGATGATTCAATCTCAATCTCTAATTCTTCTTTCTCAAGTTCTACAAGAGACAATACTTGTTCAATCTCTTTCAAACTGTTCAAGTATAAGATAGGATTCTCTTCAAATAACTGGTTGGAATCATTGAATAGCTCTAGGCGAACTAAGTCATTTAACTGTGCATTTTCAATCGAAACCAACTGAAATACTTGTCCTTTATAACTTACTTGTGAACCGATTGGATATTCCCTCAAAGCTTCTTCTACAATTTTATCGACATTAGAAAAGGAGTTCGTTTCTTCCGTTTCCTGTTCAATATCACTTGAAGGAGATAAGGATTCCGCTACTTGATTAGACTTTTCTCTTATAGCCTTTACTTCATCAAAATGAGTAATAATCTTCAGCTTTTGTGTCAGTGGAAGTTGTTGGTAGTTTTCTTCATGATGGACAAGATCCGTAACAGTATCTAAAGTAGCCATCAATTCTGAACCCAAATAGGCTAGAACATCTCCCTCTTTTTCTTCAAAATGAATCTCAAGAACTTCTTTTTTAAGCTCTTTTGAGTCAACCATTAGAAGAAACTCCTCTATATCTCTACTAATGCGGTCAGATAGATTATTCGCAACCCGATAGACATTGACTAAATTGACATCCTGATTCTGATGAAATACAAGCTCACTTAATGGTTCTAACTTCTCTTTTTCAGATTGGATGTAAAATCGAGTGGAAAGGTTATAGGTTGCGACTTCTAGCACCAAGTTTTTCTCCCAACTACTTAATTGAGATAATTTACTTAGACCTGCTTGTCCAAAATTTCTTGTATAACTTTCTAAATCTTGGTCATGATTTTCAGAACTAGCCTCTAGGAAAGAAACAATATCTTGATCAAAAGAATAGACGTGAGGAATCTCTTCTATCTTGCCCTCTTCAGCCAAAAAACTCTCTACCAAATCCTGCCATTTCTCATCAAAATGTTGCGCTTGATAACGAAGAAATAGGGCCATTTTCTCTCTATCTTTTGGAATTGTTCCACGAAACATAGCCAATAATTGCATTACTTCCATACTCGCTCCTTTCATCTATACGAAAATAGGAGAATCACATGATTCCCCTACAACTCTATCTCCATTTCCACCTCTTGAGGACTGGTTTCTAAATCACTAGACAAAAGAGAAACGGCATCTGTTCTCATGTAGTAATTATATAAGTCTTCAAGGTCTTGTTGGTTTTCAATCCCTGTTTCAATACTAATCAGAGCCTGTATAAATTCCTTGTAGTGACTCTCCATCATATCTGAAATCTTTTGTTTCATTTCCATAAATACTGATGTCGGTTCAGTTATACTTGTTTGTTCCATGTCTTGTAAATCCTTTTCTAAGGGATTGGTTCCTTCTTCTACTTCCACTAAATCTGAACGACCATCACCATCAGAATCTGCGCTAAGAGGATTGGTTCCTAGCGCCAATTCTTGAGCATCAGTCAGTCCATCTTGATCCGAATCACGTTGATAAATGGCTTCCATATAGTTCCTTCTTTCCTAGTTAATCTTTTTTCACTCCAATCCTACCAAATATTCCTTGAAAGAAGTATCACAAATCGAGTAGAGGATAATCTCTAGCCCCTCTCACACCACCTTACGTGCCGTTCGGCATACGGCGGTTCAACTAACTTTTAACGCATGTCGTTCAAGGTAATAATCCAAACACGAAACCAGTCCACGTTTTTCGAGGGTGCCCACGGAGGACTTACACCTCAGACGCACGACATGCCCGTCGTACACAAAAAACGGTTCATTACCTAATATGGTAATGAACCGTTTTTGAGAATATAAAGAAAGATTTGGATTTGATAAACCTAACTCAAATTACTTATTAATGTACTGAGTAACGTTTTGCAATATCCGCGATATTATCAGCGATAAGGTCTGAAGTCAAATGAGAGCCTCCATTATCCAACTCTTCAAACCAATTCTTCAATACAACATTTGTGACAGAAGAAACAGTATCAGGAGTAATGCGATAATTCTTCCGTAAAAACTGTTCTACCTCAACTCTAAGAGCTTGTTTTTCATTTGTCAAAATCATATCGTGTCCTCCTCAACTAAGATTAGTTTATTTGCAATTTTTTGATCACATATACAAAGTTGTGTATCACCCTGATATTTTCCCAAAAGAATATCAGCGGTTTTTTCTAAGGAATTTACTCCCTTGAAATAGTCATCTAAAGTGACTTTCAAACGAGTAACTTGACCATCAAGAACTGGGCCAAATACTGCTGAAAAATTATGAAAATTAGTTCCAGCCTTAGCGTCTAACTTCAATCTATTTTTATAAACAAACTGAAAGTATTCTTTATCAATTTCAAAAATCTTCGTTTCAACATCATTAGAATCTTGAAACTGATAACTTAAAACAACAGGCTTTACGTTTGGATTAAAAGGAAGTTCATCTTTTGTTTTTCGCTGAGCCCATTTAACAGCCTGATCAAATTTAGATGTCACATAAAATCCTATACCAAAATCACAGTTCCGTTTACTATGATAAACATCTATTCCATCTTTTAAAGATGGAACCTGAGTAGATGTCGTTCCGTGATACCAAACGGCTGTGTTGCTAAATTGATTACTAAAGCTTAACTCTCCCATAAATTAATTATATCATTTTACTATAATTTATGCACGTACTATTTTATAAATTTCATCTCTCATTAACTATTTTCCGTTTTAGTCATTAATCCATTGATTAATATGTAAATCAAAAATCACTAATAGTATCAGTGACCTTTGATTCTTAAATTGAATTTTGCTCCTTTAAAATAAAGTCCTTAAACGCATTATTGAAAATAGTGATAGCCTTAGAAGCTTTTCTGCTCATTAAGTAAGTAAAAGAAACGGGGGTGGTTACTGTAGTGGTTTCAAGATGAGCAATCTTATCTGTAAAAGTCTTTTTTAAGTAAAGGGGCAGAAAGGAAATGCCTTGATTCATTTCTATTAGTTTGGCAGTTACTGTAATATCATTGATAGTAGTGAAATCGGCTTCTGGAACTAGCTCAATGATTTCTTTTTTTAGATTTTCCCAATAGACGGGGTGGTTATCGGATAATATTTTATAGTTTTTAAATAATTGTAATTCGTCGCATTTTACTGTTGTTTTAGGATAAAAGAGGGCAATCTTTCCTTCACAAATTTGTTCGGATATGATTTTTTTACTATATGGAACTTCTCTATCAATACCAATATCGAATGTATTCGTTTCAATAGCTTGTTCAATATGGCTATTTAGCACGGATACAGAGATATCAATATCTGGATAGCGCTGAAAGAATTCCTGTAAAAATTGTGGTAAAAGGTATGTGGCAATGTAAGGAGATACGGCTATTTCTATATGAAATTGTTGTTTTTTATTTTGTAGCCTAATCTTTTGAATACTTTGCTCATAGGTTTGTATAAGATTTTCAGCAATCTCTATAAATTCTCTTCCAACAGCAGTTAGTGTCAAGTTTCTTCCCACTGTTTCGAAAAGTTGAACTTGAAGGTGCTTTTCTAATTTCTTAATTTGTTGATGTAGTGTTGGTTCGGTAAGAAATAGCTCTTCGCTGGCTTTACGATAATTGAGATGTTTTGATAATACCAAAAAAGTGTAATACCAATCTAAGTTCATAGTTACTCCTATTTATAAATTTTTTCTTAATGATTTCTAAACTTTTTTCAAATTTTAAAATACCTTGATATAGTATACCATATTATTACAGATAGGAGCTCGTATCTAATAAAATAAGGAGTGAGGTATGATATACATTCAAGATAATACAATTAGAGATGGTATGCAGCAAACGTCGATTAAGAAAGATGTTGCAACTAAGAAAAAGGTTATTACTGAGATTAGTAAATCCAAAATTCATTCGGTTGAGATTGGTATGTGTGATACTATTCAAGATTTGAATATTTTAAAAGGCTATATGCGTATATTAAGAAAAGATCAATCTGGGGTAGTTTTAACTCGCTTGATTGAGAGTAGTATTGACTTAGCATTCCAGCTGTATAGTATGTTTCCTAATACGGTTATTAAACTACTGGTACCTGTTTCTAAGATGCATATAACCGAAAAATTAAAAACTAGAGAGGATATCTATCTAAAACGCTTAGAGAGAATTTTGGATTATTCTAAAGAAAAATCACTGCATGTAGATATGGTCTTAGAAGATTCAACACGTGCTAATAGAGAATTTTTATTCCAAGTATTAGATATTGTTTCAAACTATGAAGTAGGATTTGTAACTTTAGCAGATACTGTTGGATGTTCTACGCCAGATGAATATGGAAAAATGTTTAGTGATATTCATAGTAGATTTCCAGCTCTAAAGTTATCAGCGCATTGTCATAATGATTTAGGATTAGCAACAGCTAATACAGTAGCTGCGATTATGAATCATGCAAGTCAGATTGAGACAACCTTTTTAGGAATTGGGGAACGTGCTGGTAATACATCTTTAGATGAGGTGATTGCTATTTTACAAAAGAAGAAGTTTGATGAAATTGACTTTGATTTGCAGACTGTATATCAACTGTCTATAAAGATAAGTGATATTTTAGAGTATGATGTAGCACCCACTAAACCAATAATAGGGAAGAATGTCTTTGTACATGAATCAGGAATTCATCAAGATGGAACTATGAAAAATATTGAAATGTACCAGTATTTATTGCCGAATGAATTAGGAATTCCTAATTCCACTAATTATACAATTAGTGGAATATCTAGTAAAAAGGTTTTATATAGATATTTTGAATCGTTAGTAGGAGGTGATGTCAATATTGATGAACTAATAAGTTTTTATAGAAAATTGAGTAAAATTACTGATAAGCTTAGTCCAGAAGATTGTTTAGAATTGTTTAAATTAGAAAGAGGTTAATAGTGAAAATTTTAGAATTAAATCAGGAGAATTTAGAAATTCTCAAATCTAAATTAAACGCTGGATATCCCATCATAGTTCCAACAGATACTAACTATAATTTGTGTTGTCTTCCAGATAATAGGATGGCTATTAACCGAATTTTTGAATATAAAATTCGGCCTAAAAATAAGCCTCTCTCTATTTTCATGTCCAATCCTAATGATTGGGAAAAATATGGTAAGACTTCACAAACAAATTTAATGAAATTATTGGTCGATGAGTTTTGGCCAGGAGCACTAAATATAGTGGTAGAAAATATTAGTCCATTTCATTATGCAATAAATGATAGTTCCACAATTTCCTTGGGATGTGTTCAAAATGAAGTTTTTAGAGAATTTGTAGAATATTTAGGAGGAGTAGTTGCAATTACCTCAGCTAATATCTCTGGAACAGCTGATGACCTACTTATCACAGAGGAGGTCGCTGATGAACATATGGGAGATAAAGTTGATTATTTGTTAAAATCAAATGTAGAATCATTGGCTACTAAATCAAGTACTATAATAAAAGTTAATGATATTGGAACTGTCACTATTTTGAGGGAGGGAGATATTAGCAAAAAAGAAATCCAAAATGTATTACAAAAGGAGGGATATGTAATTGAAAAATAAGTTGGGAATAATATTCTATCGGATTTTATCAAGGGCATATTTCTATTTACCCTTTTTATTAATAATTTTATATTCAAAAGGATACTCAATTATAGGTATAGAATTATTGATGTCTTGTTATGGAATAGGAACGTTTGTAAGTTCTACTTTTATTAAAAGGTACATTAGCAATATTCCATCAAAGAGATTATTAATTCTGAGTGAAGTTGTCAAATTAATTGGATTAGGGTTATTAAGTTTATCTGATAGTACAATTTTAATTGTTATTGCTCAACTATGCTTAGGAGCAAGCTATTCTATTGGAGCTGGTGAGGATACTAATCTTATCCAGTACTTCTTAGATTCTGAAGCAACTGATTTTCAAAATAGAACAAATGGCTATATGTTCATCTCATTATTATTTTCTGGAATTATTGGGGGGACTCTTTATAAACTAAATCCTAATTATCCGATTTATGCCACGATTATTGCCACGATTATTAATACAATATTACTTTCTTTATTAGTACCTCTAGATTATAAGAAAGAGCAACGTGAATTTAGAAATACTACTAAATATCATTTGACGAATTTTGAAAAATATTGGGTTGGTCATTATGTTTTCCTAAGAGGAATCATCCTAGGACTATTTACAGGATTTTTACCATTTTATTTTTTTACAGATCTGCATATTTCAACTCAATATTTTGTCTTAATATTGGCTTCATACACTTTGATGGGAAATATCTCCTCGAAATTTTTTGTTAATAAGAATAGATACTTTTCTTCCGTACTATTGTTCCCATCTTTGCTATTATTTCTTACCAACAATATTATTTGTATTTGTTTAGGTATGGTTTTATTGGGGCTATCATCTGGAATTACTAGACCTCAGACTATTAAAATGTTAAAAGAGAGTAATAGCAAATTGTCTATTGTTCTGAAAATTGCAGAAGTGTATTATGCTTGTTTTAATATCATATTTCTTATGTTAGGAGGTCTCTTATATTTAAATTTTAATTTTGAAGGGGTAATATGTATGTCGCTAATCGCTTTAGCTATTTATTGTATATTTAGCTTTATAATTCTTAAAGGAGAAAAAAATGAAAATTAAAACAACATTTAATAATATTTTACCAAAGGAGTTTGGAAAGGAAGCAAAAAGGGAAGATATAATGCAAGGAAATCCGGTTCGTTCTTTTGCGTTTGAAGTTGATAATTTACCCAAAGGTACTGAATATATCGCTTTTACTCTTATTGATTATGATGCCATTCCTGTTTGCTCTTTTCCTTGGATTCATTGGAGCGTTGCTGATTTAAAAGTTAATGGTGATAGTATTCAGATTGAAGAAAATATGAGCCGAATTGGTCAATTAATTCAAGGTAAAAATAGTTTTTCTAGTCAATTTTTAGATGGTGATTTTTCTGAAATTGATACAATGTTTGTTGGACCGACTCCACCTGATCGAGACCATAACTATACTTTAAAAGTGTTTGCATTATCAGAGAAAACAGGACTTAAAAATGGCTTTTGGGTTAATGAATTACTAAATAAAGTAAAGGATTTAACTTTGGGTACGGTTGAGTTAGACCTTATTGGAAAATGTTAAAGTCATAATTGGTAAACCTAAATAAATTAAACGTTTAGGTCTTGTTATTATCTTGTAAAACCAGTAAAGTAGCTAAATCTACTATTTTTAGGGGAGTTAGTCACAAAGAAAATCAAACAGTTAGACTGACTGTTTGAGTATGAAAAAAGCAGATAAAAAATCCCTTGAGTAAATAACTTGAGGGATTTTAAAGGTTGGGATAGGGTATTGAAAAGCTCGTACAAAGTATAATAAAAATCCCCACCAAAATTTGAAAATCTATTGAAATGTATTGAAGTTTATTAGCAGAATACATAAGTGGAAAGCTTAATTTTAATACATTTAGAAGATTATTGAAAAAGAAATATCACACTTTCATTCTTATTAAAATTCTTATAACTGTATTTTGAATGATTTTCCCAAACCAAGCATCCCTCTCTCTTATAAAATATATACATTCAGTTGTATGAAATGTAATATTGTTCTTATCAGACTTGAAACTTTTACTAATCCAACTATTTATCTTATACATTTAATTTAAACCTATAGTATCCTATTTTCTTAATATTCTACAGTGTAGGTTGTTTGGAGCATATCATCAACAAAAAAGAGAACGAGCCAAAACTTCGTTCTCCTTAAAATATAAAACATTACTATTAAAGTAAAAAAGATGGCTTACAGAACCTGTAAGCCACCTAGTCAGTCGGTTTATTCTGGTGTCCGCCACCGCTTGGCCCTTATGTCCAAGATTACTATCAGATTGACCATGAGCCAACCACTCATCTACACCATTATTCTAACGAATATGAGCTACAAATGCAAGAGAAAAACTTATTTTGGATTTATACACTATAGAAAACATACACTATCTTCAGATTGAACTTTTGTTCAAAATAAGCTATAATGAATTTAAGTAGAAACAGGAGGTAGAACAAATGGCTACAATCAGTTTAACACGTGATATAAAACTAACAAACGAAGATGCTCTAAAAATTCTTAATCATAAACCATCTAAAAAGCTACAAGCAGTCTTGAAATCTATTGAATCACAAGACGCTACCGCTCCAACGAAAAATAAACTCATTTCAAAGTATCTGTAAGATGACAATTCAAGTAACACCACTTAAGCAATATCTTGAAAATATTCAAGTGCTGGCTCCTGATAAAACTGAGAAACAAGTTCAGGAGCTATTTAAAACTATCATTTTAGAAAATGTTGATTTCAACGGTAATGAAGAGATGTTGACTTATCTATCTGATAAAGCTCCCAATTTTGAAAAACAACATCGTTCTCGTAATTTTATCGTTGAAGAAACTGAAACAAATAACATCTTAGGATTCTTTAGTTTATCTCTCAAAGTTGTTGATATTTCTGATTTAGAGAAATCCTTAAAAAAGAAACTCGTCCTAAAAGGGAAAAGTCCCAAAAATATTGATTATCTCCCTGTGTTACTTATCGGTCAATTCGGCAAAAACACAAAGCTAAATAAACTATCAGGACAAGAGTTATTTGAAATTGTAATTCAAAAAATTGAAGAATTTCGAGCAATTGTAGGAACTCAGATGGTATTTTTAGATAGTATCAATCATCCTAAAGTCATTCAATTTTATGAACAGTTCGGATTTGTTGCTTACAGTCAATTGATTAAGGACGATCATCAAGTAAGTTATCAGCCTATGGCATTAAATATGTCACTCTATAAAGAATAAGAATCATGTCACCTAAACTGATGACATGATTCTTTTATTTCGTAGTATAGGCAAAACTGATGGCACTATCTGCTTGCGAGATTTTTCTAAAGGTATAGTTAGGGTTGCCACCATAGTTAGTTTCAGACACAAGGAAAGAACCATCATCATAGACCTTCTCTACAAAAGCCACATGACCATAGTCTGCTGGTGTGCCATGTGTACCTCCCACAAAAGAAACAATAGCACCTGCTCTTGGTGTGGAACCCGTTTCTCCACCAAGACTTGAAGCTGTCGCAACCCAGTCCTGACCATTTCCCATGGTATTAATGATTGGAATCTTCTCTCCATTACTTCCTTTTAATTTTAAGCCTAATTGATTCATACGAGCAGCTACACCCCATGTACATTGTCCATAGGCATAGGCCATACCATCTCCACCACCAGGAACAGA
This sequence comes from Streptococcus mitis, assembly GCF_047460035.1. Classification (GTDB taxonomy): domain Bacteria; phylum Bacillota; class Bacilli; order Lactobacillales; family Streptococcaceae; genus Streptococcus; species Streptococcus mitis_DW. Next base: position 212,996 of record NZ_JASHHB010000003.1, read on the forward strand.
ATGATCATACAAGTCCCCACGAACCCCTTCAAGGGATTGCGGGTCACTTTTTGCCTGTCCTCCATTTGTTTGACTAAAGCCTTTTTCAATTTGGTAATACCATTCCGTGGCTCTAGTTTGTCTTTCCAGTAGTTTGTCACCAGAATTTCCCTCCCAATAGGTGAGGAAGAGTTGGGCGAGATTGGCTGCACTGCCCGTATTTCCAAAGAAATCCTTTAACCAACTTTGATAGTAAGGACTATCTCCATGAAGCATAAAATCAAGTTGGAGGTCTAAATCATACCACTTCTTATTTTTGGCGTGTGCATAATTCAATAAAGCTGTATGACGTGTTGAACCATCTGCAGTATCTGTCCATTGCCCTAACCCCAAACCTCTATGAAGAATATTAGGATAAGCACCACTATAAATGGCTGGCCCTCCTATCGCTAACCAGCTTTCATCATCCCATGAGGAATCGGTAGCGCCAACAGGAGGAGATAAATAATCCCCTTCAGCACGTTTAGGATTAATAGAAGACTCTACCGACCAATTTCCTAAAATTGCCGCAATAGCTTGAGGACTTGCCCCTTGAGATTTCAAAAACTCATAAATATGTTTTGCTCGTTCAAACTCATCCCCACCAAACTGACCAATTGCTGGTAAAATAGTAGTCTGAAGTTGAATGACTTTGGGAAAATAAAATTGCGGATTGACATACACCAATTTTTCTTTCTTGTTCTTATACTTTTGATAGGAAACTTTCAAACCTGTATCGTCTGGTGTTTCACCAATAATATCACCCGTTAGGACTCTTGTCCCCTCAATCGCACGACCATTATGAATAGAATACAAGGTTAAACGACTCTCATTCTCTCCTTTTCCGTTAGTGAGAATTACATTGTCACCATCTAGAGATACTACCCCATCCATTGGTGCGACAATCGTTTGGTGAGCCTTGGCTTCTAGTAGAATGTACTCCTGAAGAGTAGGTTTTCCGTCTAAATCATAGTATCCATAACGATAAGTCATGGTTAGACTATCTTCGTTGCTTTTCCCCTCAAATGGATTGTCCAATTCCTGCATGGAAGCATACACACCCTCTTCTTTTAGTTCCTTCATTTCCTCTTGATCGTCTTTTGATAGTTTATACTTAGGAGTTTCATAGAGGTCTTGCATGGATTTCAAATCTTCCCCATCGTTTAAATCATGCCACAGAGTAGATAGATAATCCTTGTAAGTTTCTGAACTAAATAAGTGAACTGCTTTGTGTAACTCATAGTCATGGAATTTAAAGTTCATATACCCCATCACATCATCAACTTTTGTGTAATAGGTAATTCCTTTGTCATTTGTACGAGTATGTTCTGCGTCTTCCCAAGTTAGGTGGGTATAAGCTTTTGTTAATTCAAATTCATCTTGTTGAATCAAACTAGCAGATGAAAATCCTAAAAAGAAGCTCATCATAAATAAGAGAAGAAAGACTAATCCTCCAACTATCCAGGTTACAGGATTTCCCGCCGCAAATGTAAAGAAGGAAAAGGCTGCTTTTAGTTTTTGATAGATATTTCGGACACTTGTAAGACCTTGTTTCTTTAATTTTCGATACCGATTTTTAAAGGAACTTGGATTATCTTTCGCTAGTTTCCATCCTTTTCCATCCTTAAAATGATGGTATCGCTCTTTTGTGTTGGTCAGTCTTTTCTTGGTAAAACGACCTGTTGCTTGTCCTGTTTTGACACTAGCTTTTCCAAGATTATAAGAAAGCCGACTGTAGCGTTTCCCTTTTCTAATGGTCTCTTGAAGTGTGCGATAGCCTTCTAAATCTTCATTTTCTGAAGCTAACTCTCCACCTTCACGTCCAAGGACATAAAGGAAAGTTTTGGCTTTCCTACTAACCTTTTTGGATTTATAGGCTTGTTTAGTAGATTTTAAATTTTCTTTGGCGGCCTTGACTTCTTTCTTAGCTTTTAATTCTTCTAAACTCTTCCCTTGAAAGAAAAAATTGGATTTTGCTTTCGATTCCTGACCGTAGAGAAACTTTTGATTGATGTTTCTTTTCTTACGCTGTTCTTTTCTTTCTTCTTTTGACTGTGCCTTTGCTTCCCTAAATTGCTCCTTGGCTATTTTCAATCGTTTCCTAGCATGAGGTAATCGTCTGTCTCTTAATTCTTTACGATTCAAAAAAGATGGAGGACTATTTTGAAGAATATGATTGTAGTCTTCATTTGCTTGTTTTACTCTCTCCTTTGAAGCTTCTTTCATCTCCTCTAGCTTTTGCTTTATCTCTTTTTTCCATGCTTTTTCATCCAGTACAGAGGAATCTTTTTTCTGTTTCCTTACCTCCTTCTTTCCTTGTTTCAAGAATTTCTTCTCATCTTTTAGATTTCTTCTAAATGCCTTTCGGGCACGTATAATTTCTCTTTTATCCTTCATTCTACTTCCCCTTAATTAGAAGCCATTTTATCAGGATCCGTACTCATAATATCAAACAATTGAGTACCTTGAGGAATCTTATTTTTGAAGGGAACAACAACTGAACCTGCTTTTATTAGTCCTGCTCCTTTTTCTGGATTGACTAGGTATTTTTCGAGTTCTTTTGACAATCCTAAGAGTTGAACCAATTCTTCTCGGTCATTTTTTGCTTGCTTGAGGAGAATCATAAATTCACTATTTGCAATAATTCGTCTACCATTTGGATCTAACAATAAGGTTTCGACATTTTGGGTTATCCCAGTCGGACTAGCTCCATATTTTCTGACACGACTCCACAATTTAAAGAAGAAATCACTGGCATATTTATCTAATAAGAGAAGTTGCATTTCATCAAAATAAATCCAGGTCTTCTTCCCTAATTTTTGGTTCCGAACAACACGATTCCATATCTGATCAAAAACCACCATAAGGGCGATTTGTTTCAGCTCATCTCCTAACTTTTTAACATTATAGATTAAGAAATTGGATCCTGTCTGAATGTTTGTTTTATGAGAAAAAATATCAAGAGAACCTTCGACATACAGTTCCATATCAAGTGCCAAATTCTGCGCTTCTTCTTCTGGTTGTTGACTCAAGACAAAGACCCATTCTTCCAAAGAAGGTTCTTTAAAAGACTGATAGGTGAGTCTGGTGACTCGGTCGATAATCGATTTTTCTCTTCCATCCATTTTTCTATCCAATAACTTGCCGATAAAGGATAAAAGAAATTCTGATTTTACCTTTACAGGATCTTCATCCATATTTTCTTCAGACAAGTCAAGGACATTGAGATAGGTTTGGGAATCAGGCGCAATATCAATCATTTCTCCCCCAAAAGCCCGGCCAATGACACTATATTCTGCTTCTGGATCCACGATGATAATTTCTGTATTTTCACCAGATTCCTTGATTTTGGTCGTGATAATTTCATGCTTGGTTGCCATCCCTTTTCCAGCTCCAGATGTTCCTAAAATCAGACCAGATGGTGTATTTAATAGGCTTCGATCAATGGTAATAATATTACTTGAGATTTGATTGATACCGTAATATTTTCCACTACGGTCTTGTAAGTCTACTGAAGTCCATGGAGAGTTCACTGCTACATTGGACGTTAATAAACTCCGTGATACTCCCTCTAAAAAATCACAACCAAATGGCAGCAAACTATTAAAGGCTGCTTCTTGCATATATGGAAGTTTATCAATCATTAGGTCATTTGAGCCGGCCACTTGTTGAATCGTGTCTAGAGCTTGTTTAAGTTCTTCTTCATCCTGACCAAAAACACCAATCAAAAAGACTGTTTGAAATAGTTTATCTCCTGTCTCTGTCATGGTTTTTAAGAGTTCTTCAGCTTCATCGATATTGCTTTCTAATACATGACCTACTTTTTCCAAATAGATACCTGTACGAGCTAGTTTTTGTTGTTCCCCAATCTTTTGGGATTCCATTAAGGTCTTCTTTGTTCGTAGTTTCTTCATGGCATCTGCCTTGGTAGAACTTTGAGCATGAAGGCTCACTATCAATTCCAAATCTCCTTGCATTAGGTCTCGGATAAACTGATCACCTAATTCCATGCCATAGTCTCTCACATAGACAATCTGTAATAAGCGGTCATTGATTTGTAGGTAATTCTTGTTTTTGAAATCTAAGAGATTAGGCGCTATGAAGTGACGAGTTGTCTGACCAGATCTCGTTAAATCACGGTAAGAAAAAGGAAGATGGTGTTCTCCTCTAAGCATATCTGCCAACAAGTTCACCCGTTCTTCTCCAGCTAAGGATTCAAATCGAGCATCAATTTCTGAGAAACCACTCTTGAAATATTCTCCAATTTGAGACAAGGAACGATAGGCTTGTTTGGGATTAGTATCCTTTCTTCCAAAGCTAATCAGTTTCACAGCTGAAAAGTTATTTTCCCCACTGTCTAAATTTTGATTCATCATCCGATTCAATTCTTGACGATAGCTATCATACCCATCTTCTTTTTCCTCATACAAAACACTTTGTCTGAATTTTTCTAAATTCAATCTTTTATTAAAGATAGTCAATTGGAAGTTGGTTTGGTCATCTAGGGAGTTAATCAAATCAGAATACTTCTCAATGATTGCGCCCTTATCTTCTAAACCAACGGTCTGGTAATTGACATCACCAAGTAAATAACTTTGTGAGAAATAATCTTCTTTTACCTGCATCAGACCATTTTGATACAGGGCTTGATAGGAAAGAGTATTAGCCGTTGATGGTAACACTTCCTCTTTTTTTCCTTTAACTACTTCTTTCTGATTAGTCATTGAAGTTTTTTGTTTCTTTAATGTATTTGATTTTCTTTTCATGTTCAGGTCCTTTCTTTCCTGTAATTGTGCGTAGGGGAACCGTTAATTCAAAATGAAGACGGTATTTCAAATAATGTTCAAAATATAAATCATTGGGTTTATAGACTCCAAAAAGCATGAGGGGGATGGTAAAAGCAAACACAAAACCGTAAACAAACCAATCTCCAAATTGCCAGAAAAAGAGATTCAAGCCCAAAACAATAATTGTGACAATAAAGGCTGGTAAAACAAAGATGATTTGCCTTGTAGTGAAGCCTAACCAAGCCCTGTGTTGGTATTTTGAAATGTCTTTAAAGACACGTGTATTCATGACTTTCCTTTCTAAAAAGGCTAAGAAGCAATCACTTCCTAGCCTTTATCTAATTACATACCTAAAATTGAGCGAGCCGTACGTTGAGAACCAACGAGGGCAATAATCAGTAAGATAGCTTGTATTAAACTACCAAACATAATCGCAAGTGATTGCAGGACTCCTGCACCATTTGAAACAGCTATTTTCCCAGCAGATTCAAACAAAGGAACAAGAGAAACAATCAGAAAAATGAGAACCCCTTGTACCGCATAGACCATAATATTTTTTAAATAGCCAATACCAATAGACTTCCATTCATCACTTAAAAATGTTGGAATCGTAAGAGGGGCAAATGGGATCATAAGGTAGAGTTGAATAAATCGAATAGATACCAAAAGATTGACCATGGCTGCACTTACTATCCGAACTAGCCAGATAAGGAGGGCGAAAAAGCCCACAATCATACGGCCAATAAATCCTGACCCTTTTAATCCAGAGATGGTATCATACTTTGCCCCACCGTGAGCCACAATCGAGGCCACTTGTTCAATGGCATGACTCGCAATCCCGATAATGGCTTCTACAATCACGGTAGTGTTGGTAATTACAACTGCAACCATAATATAACTAATCAACATCGGCGCCAATGCTTCAAAGGTCATCGCTCCTCCTGAGTTAGCAATTTTCTTTGCCATCTTCGAAAATTCTAGGATGAGAACAACTGATAAAATCGCAACTCCAAGAGGTTGCATGACACTTTTAGTAATACTAGACATATAAGTCCAAACTGTTGGATTGTAGCTAGATAGGGATTTAATTAGATCTACTGTAGATTGTAAATCTACATTAAATCCTTCAAATAAATTTTCAGCTGATATTTTTTCAGATGCAAGGTAAACAAAGGGTGAGACTAAACTAAGATTCATGTCATTGTTTATCCTCCTAAATTGAAATCTGGGTTACAAAGGCTCCAGCAGCCCCGACCATAACACCACCGACAATTTCCAGAATGGCATTCCGAACACCTGGTCCACCATCTTTAATATTGGTTGCAAGATTGACAATCCCCACAACAACGAGAAAGGCACCAACTGCAATCAATCCCTTCTGTAACAAAGACATAGCTTGTGCAAACATAGCACTTGCGTCTACTCCATAAACAAAACCTTTAAAATGCGTAATCATCTATTTCCTCTTTTCTATTTTTATTTTAAACTAGATTCAAAAGTTAAATCACGAATTCTAAGGCCTTCAAGATGATTTTCTTGTCTTTGATTCAAAGGATTGATTTGATAGTTCCACCACCGTTCATCGGTTTCTTGATTGGCTAGGTACTTCCAGTTTGGATGCTTGGTTGAATTGTATTTTTTGCTTTTAAAGACAGGCATATTAGCAATTCGAACCAAGCATTCATGCCGTTTCATATTTCCGACCTCATCTGGTGTCATTAAATCACGAGCAATCTTTTGATGAGAAAGGGATCCTGAACCTGTCTGGCCAAAGGAACGACTAGTATTTCGAACATCAATGGTTTGTTTACCGAGTAATCCACTCATAAATTTAAAGGTATCTTCATCATTACCACCTAAGTAGACTAAGCTATCACAGTTCCCCAAAATAGTTTTCCAAGCCTCTTTTTCTTTATAGAGCCCTTGAAGTTGGGCAATATTTTGTAGAATGGGAACGAGACTCATATTCCGTGAACGGACTGTTGAGGTTTGTTCAGCAAAATCTGGAATTTCTCCGATATTTGCGAACTCATCTAAATAGACTCTCACATGAAGAGGTAATTGTCCCTTAAAATCAATATCTGCTTGTCTTGTTAGGGTTTGAAATACGGTTGAAAAAAAGAGGGCTGAAAGAAAGCGAAAGGTACTATCGTTATCTGGGATAACTAAGTAAACCATTGATTTTTCCTGGCCCCATGTCTTCATATCAAGGGTATCTTTTTTGGTTAAATCCATGACACTTTGAATATTGAAGAGGGCAAATTTAGCAGTGGTTACAGCTATAACAGAATCCAGAGTCTTATCCTTATAATTTTGAAAATCTGCCCAATTTCGCATGGTAAAATTTTCAGTTCCATACTTTTTAGCATAATTTTCAAATAGAATTTCTAAGACACTTTTTTCTTGGTTTTCACCCTTGGATAAGTGTTTAATGAGTTTTGAGATTTCAGCAAAACTTGGATAACGCCCTCGTTTTTTTCGCTCTTCCACTTCTTTTTTTTGACGTTTCAACAAGTTTTGATATTCCTTTTGACTTAAACGACTTTCTTCTATGAGCTGTTCTCTTGTTTTGGGTGGGTTATAGAAATCGACCAAGTAAGAGGCTAAGGCACGAACTAAAGTCATAGAAGCTTCATCCCAAAATGGATCACTACGAGAGCCAGAGCCTTTGGTGTTATTGAAATAAACCGTCAGCATGCGATTCAAATCATTTTCTGTCTCTATATAGCGAAAAGGATTGAAGCCATCTGAGTTCTTCATATTGACTAAATCTAACACCTTTACTTGGTAGCCATGTTCTAAAAAGAGTTTGCCTGTTTTCTCGGCCAAGTGATCTTTAGGATCCACGACAATATTGGAACTATTCATCTGAATCAGATTGGGTTTCACAAAGCGAAATGTCTTCCCACTTCCTGAACCTCCGATCACCGCAATATTCTTATTTCTATCATATTGGGGTGGTTTTTTATCTAATAATGTCAGACGAACATCTTGTGCTAAGATCGTATCATGAGAAAATTCCTTACCGTAAAAGAGCTTCTTTTCTTTAAGAGTTCCAAAACGGGCGCTCCCATATTCTACCCCTTCTCGGTATTGTTTTTTGCCAGTCTCTAAATAGAGATAAACCAGCAACATCATCACAAAGCCTAGTAGAAAAAAAGCACTTGATTTTCCAGTAAAAGAAACATTCCATGGCGACTGGAGAACTTCATCTTGACCTTCCATCAGAAGATGAGTCCATTTATCTAAGGTATTTCCAGTATAGGAATCATACAAAAGCGTCAAACGATGGAAAAGATAGCCTAGTAAGATACCTAACAGTGAGAATAATAGGAATTTCTTTCCACTGTACATCATCTCACCATCTCTTTCTGTTTGACGGCTCCTTCTTGTGCAAAGGTAATTTGGGATTTAGCCTCATCAATTGCATCGTCTAATGACTTATCCATGGTAAAATCAGCTAATTTCTCCGGATCATTAACCATTTTTTCTAACAGATGGTCTAAATGATTGTCTAGAATTGAACGGTCTTTCGTGTAGAAATGTAGAGAATCCCCTTGCCAAGCAATGGCTAAAGGAATCTCTTCTTTTTCTAAAAAAGCTTTAAACTTCTCTATATCAATTGGTTTGTCTAAAAAATCTTTTTTCAGATTAATCGTATCAATCGCATAGGGAGATTGTAGCAATTCTTCTAATTTCTGTACCCCTATCTTATAGGCGGAATCTTGTGCTAAAGCCTGACGTCTAGACCATTCTAGAATCTTTAATAGACTTCTTACAGTAAATAAAAGACTACGCTCTGCATATTGAACTGCCATTCGTTCCTGTTGTTCAGAAGACATCTGATGCCTCCTTCTTCACAAATAGCAGTTTTCCTTCTTTATAGCGATAAGCTATCAATTTCTGATGTTGCTTAATTGACTTGACAACCTGCAGTAAATCTCTCGAATAAGGTTCTCGAAGAGTGACTTCTACTGTCTTCCCATCAAAAATACCTACACGTTTAAATTCAATGTAGTCTTTTTTGAGATGTCCTAAGCCCATACCAAAGGGAAAGTGATGAATCAATTGGATGGTACAACCACCTTTATTTCCCATTTGTTTCAAATCATACAAGTTTACTATCTTCATGATTAACTCCTTTATCTAGTTTGTCGCATCGTTTGAGTCTGGTAACGATAAACTCCGTGTCTGTTAGAAAATTCTCACACACGTCTTGTGCCAGTTGCCCTTCACAGGGGAATACTCTCAGTCCCTACTTACACAGGCACGCTAATCAAGACGGAGTGGATTCAATTTTCAAAGAACAGGTAACTTTATTATAGATAAGAGTAGTTGAAATTTTTATCACATTTTTGGGGTTGTTGGAATAATCAGGTAAGTGCTAATTTCTAGCTCCTCTCACAACACCGTACATACCTTCTATGTTTTATGAACAGTAGCTATCATTTACATTTTTAAACTACCATTCTATCAGAATAAAAGTCAAAAAAGACGCTTCTACTTCGAGAGATACTCATTTAATGGTTCAGCAATTCGGTCTACTTCCATTACTATGACTTTTCATGATTTGTTATTAGTTCACTTTGAGGGCTTGCTCATGAAACCAAACAGAGTAAGTCGTAAAAGAAAAAAGCAGTACAAGATTGAACTGCTTTTACGGATTCAGATATATCTGCTTTACCGTATGAAATACTGCTAATCTTTAGGATTATGTACTTGTTAGCAAAAATACAAATATGATTATAAAATTTACCTTAGAATTCTAAATCTTGTGGCTATGTAAACTAATATTAGCTGGCTCAATATAAGTTTGAAAATAACTTTCCTCGAATTGAAAAATATAAATAAGAATGGTGGAGTATGCTCTACCATTCTTATTTATATTTTTTAAAAGTTAATAACGACTTTTACTATATCTTATCTTCATCATTACATTTATATTTGTTATGGGGATATAGGTATTATTTCCTTTAACATGACCAGTATTTTTACATTCAGTAGCATGTGGAACAAAATATTTAAATAAGCCCATCCATCCATAGTAACCACTATTTTTTCCAGTACCTTCAATGATAGAAACTACTATTCCTTCCCGTCCTTCAATAATTTTTCTAAATTGATAACCAAAATATATCATTGCAATCGGTTCCGCCCACCTAAGAAAACTAAAGTCTAATATTATTTCCTTATCATTTTCGGGAAGTTTATCAATTTCCTTCAATAAATAATCATACTTATCTTTGACTTTATCAAAACTTAGAGACCTTATCTCAATTTTCATATTGTTAATACCTCTGCACTATTAATTACTTATGAAAGTCCCAGTTTGGACTACTAAACCACATATCGATTTATACAATTCTTTCAAAGCATAAATTCTTTTTCAATAAGAATATTCCATTGTAACACGTTCTCCATGATAACTAATCTTCTCTCTTGAACTCTATTATATACCAAAAACAGAGAATTTATCTATACTTTTAGAGTTTTATAATACGACTTCAGCTCCATCCATAAAGCAAACTGTAACTTACTGACAGATTATTATTTTTCAGGAAATCCAAACATCAAGTGGGTGTAATCTTCTTGCATACAACCACCCATAGTAAGAAGAATTTGAGTGTGTTCGAAACCTGTATTTTTACTACTGCATTCCATAACAATGTAGTAATCATCATCTTCCTCTGCTTTTACAACTATCCCCATTGAATATGGAGTTTTCCAAAGAGGTTTTCTTCCATAAAACTTTGCTACAAATTCATTTGTTGGATTTGGTGTTTCTATACTAAAACCATTCTCAAATAGCCAAGCATGCCAATTTTTAAATGCTGGGGGAAAACCAAACATATGAATTGCTTGCATTGTAGATATTGCAAATTCCATTTCATCTTCCAAATTAATAACATAATTCTCAGTAGGATTCAATCTATAACTATCTATAGTTTTCTCTGCTTTCATACCACTATTAAGTCTAAGTTTTTTCATGTTAATGCTCCTTTATTTATCTTTTAATTCTGGTCTTGCTTTGGTGTATAGTCGGGTTTCAGATATAAATCTATCTACCTCTAAGAACGATTTCCCCAATTCATTCAAACTGAGAATCAACATATATTCTGCAATTTCACCAGAATGATCAATATATCGTATAGGGGGTAATTTTTTGCGAAATTGCTCAAATGTATCACCTACTTCTATCCATTCATCTATCTCACTATCATACCAACAATGGAGTTGTTTCCACAATTCAGAATCACTTTCTTCAATGAATTCTTCATCAACAGAAAAATCTGCCCATGGAAACAATCGTGGAAAAACATCGGTATATGGTGTAAACGGAAACCAATAAGGGTAGGAATACTCTTTAGTTTCTTGACCATCATTAACAATTAACTTAGTATCCCCTTTACCACTAGACTTATTAACCCACTCTGTTGAATGTAGTTTAACCTCACCACCATTTTGTATTATTTCCATAAATTTTTTCTGAGATAATAGAAAGTTATAATTTTGAATATCATGCGGTAAATTTGTATACTTAAGGAGTTTTTCATTTGATGATGAGTCCAAAAAATACTGATTTATAGGGATTTTTACATAGAATCCTTTACCTGCTCCATCTTTAGTCCGTATAATTGTTTCTGTAGTTAATTCTTGCCATATACACATATCGTCTTCAGGATTATATAAAACAACTATGCATGGTAGAGAATTCATAGTCCAATAATTGTACTGTCTCTCATTAATATTTCTAAAGAAGATATAGCCATCTTTTTTCTCCTGAAACCAACTTGGACCAGACTTTATTTGTAAAGCACAAAGTTGTCTTGGTTTATCATTCTCAACAAATTCCATATGGGCATCTATACCAATATCATTAGTTGACTGTTCTCTAAACATCCAATTATTACGTTCAGCAGTCAACGCACAATAATTGACTCCCAATCTTTCAGTTCTACTTGCCATCTTACTCCTTGCCGTTTCTATTTTTCAATAAATTTTGTAACATAAATAATTTTAATAGTTACTTGTACTATCATATGTAAAATTCAAACAACTTACTACATCAGTTGAACAACAATTATAGTTTAAATCTGTTACTTGATAGCAATATAAATTATTGATTCACCGTAAATGGGTGACTCATCCTTTAAAGAAACAATATTTTTTCAATATCAATTCTCTTACTAAAAATCTGCGAAATATTCACTAAATTTTTCCCTCAGCAATATGCCGTCATCTTTAAAAAATATTTCAAATATATAGTTATTTATAGACTTTTCACGTTCAATAATATCAGCTTTAGATAAATTAATCTTTGAAACTTTAAGAATTCAAGAGCAAGATCCTCATATCTTTGAACATAAAGAAAGAGAGAACACCTATTGCTCTCTCATATATAGCTTTTCACTCCCACTACAGTTGACAAAGAACCTTAGTTTCTTCCTCACCTTCCCTATAGGAATGCTAAGACCTATTAAAACCTTCCTTTTTACGCGCACTTCCCCATCTTTCGATAAATAGAATCCCCACTAACAAAAGGATAATCAAGCAAGGAAGTAAGACCAGCCCCATGCTCCAATTTAGATTGACATTATCAATTTGCTTAGGCAATCTTCCAGATAAAATCTCTACTGAACGCAAGTAAGTAAAGGGAATCAGATGTGCAATCCTCTGAAGAGGCTGGATCGTTTGGATACCAAACAATAAGCCAACAATCCCAATGAGGGAAAGGAAGAGAACAGGCATTTTTTGCTTGAAAAAGTAAGCAATCAAGTAGACGACTTCCACAATGACGATAAAGGCTAAGAAAGCTAAGAGCAAGCTAGGAAATAACACATCCTGTATTTTTCCAATAGTTACCTCTTGATTCGTTAAGCTATAGATTGGGTAGGGATAATCTAACTGTCCAAAACCACTTATCAGACTTCCCGCTAAAAAAGAAAATCCACAGATTCCGATAAACAGCACGGTTACATAACTCATCCCAACTCCAAGAGAGGACATGGCAAATGTCACTTTTGAAAAAGGATATAACTGAGCTATATCGAGATTATTTTGATATCTTTCTGCGAACAGTTGTGTCAACATAAAAATAATAGTAATCACAAACAAGCTTGGGATGATAACCTCTAAAATCCAGACAATCTGATCAATCCCGTGGGTCGGATAATCTAAATTGTGCGCTTTTATGTTCAAGGGATACAGGGCTTGGTAAATCTTTCGTTGGCGGTCAACCGCCATTTTTAATTCAGAGTTAGAAGTCGGTTCATTTGACATAACTTCATAATTCTTCTCTTCATCTTGCCACTGCAAATAGTAGGCTTCTTTCCAGCGCCCTTCTTTTAATAAAGTCAGAATTTCTGTCTTTCGCTTCAAAAGATTTTTTTGCAAGTCTAAATTACTTTTTGCAAACTGGTATTCTTCCGAGCTGGTATCAGACATTTGAGAGAGTTTCGCTTCATTTTCATTGATAGCTCTCTCATTCGCTACAAGATGGGCATCCAACCTAGTCTCCAAGCTGACTGAGTTTGCAGTCTGACTATTGAAATAAAAGGTAACACCGAGTACAGATGCAAATAAAAATAAGATAATCCAGTTTAAGCGACTTTTGAAAACTTTCTTTAACAAAAATAGGCTAATATATTTCATAACGGAACCTCTTCTATCTTCCCCTGATGAATGGTTACCATGCTATCGCAAATCTCCACTAACTCCTCTTTGTAGTGGGAACTCAAAAGAACCAGCTGTTCTTGTCTATCGATTTCTGCCAGCCTATTAAAAAATTTCTTCCGATAATACTCATCTAAGCCATTTGTAATCTCATCCATGAGCCAGCATTTCGCTTGACTGAGGAAGTACATGGCAATCACCAAGCGTTGCTTCATACCTAAGGAATACTTGCGAATGGGAAGGCTGATATAATCAGACATTTCCCAGTAGGCGATTTCATCCCTCAAGTTCAGGTCTGACTTCCAGATGTTTTTGATAAGACGAAGGTAATCCATCCCACTTAAGTTTCCATCCAGCCATTCAACACTTTCATAATAAAATAAAGAAGGAGGAACTGCGATATGTCCACTACTAAGGAGAAGCAGCTTGCTCATAGCTCGGAACAGTGTCGTCTTTCCCGATCCATTGATAGCAAGAACTCCATAAATCCTACCCTTTTTAAATGTGAAATCCGCATCTTGCAAGATGACTTGTCGCGTTTTTAAGGTAACATGAGTAAGCCTTAACATATCCAGCCCTCCTTTTCATCACTCTTTAAGGATTAATAGCCTCCGCTGTAGAGGTTTAGTACCTCATAACGAGCATAGTTCCAGCCTCCGCCAACTTTATACTCAGAATAGCTGTAATAATGAGACCATTCCGGAATGTCCTTATATCTATATCCATGGAAATTCATACTATAGCCATAGTAGGGATTATAATCATACCGATAACTTTTAAGAACGCTTTTAGCAGATACACTAGACTGAAAAAGACCAATAGATAACAAACTAGCTAATAAAACGACTATTGCTGATTTTTTCATGGTTTTCACCTCACTAATATATTTACTTTCGAAAGCGCTTTAATTATATCATTTTTTTATCTGTTATGCAATAGTTTTTTGGATTTATTTTAATAATATATAACATTTGTAACTTCTCAAAGTAACTCCCATTGTCTGTAGCAACTGTCCAAAAAAGAGGATGGATTGTGGGGAACTGGAAGTTAGTTTTAGAAGCTACCTAAATAAATCAGGTCACCTATTTTAAAAAAACAGCAAACTATAAACTAGTAGGTTCCACACCAAATGTAAACCCATACTTCCCCATAAGTCAGATTTATAGCGCACCATCCCTAAAAACATCCCAAGTGAAACATATAAACACCAAGCTAGAATGGTT